>JACTTX010000013.1:0-24229 GCA_015661005.1 Candidatus Magasanikiibacteriota bacterium | reverse complement strand
ACACCGGGCAGTCGTCCTCGTGCGTGATGCCACGCTTCAGGAAGATGATCTGCTTGTTGAACGGGACGAAGTCCTCACGCGTCTCCACTCCCCGCTCCTTGAGCGCGGTCATGAACGCCTTCCGCTTTCCGGACAGGCGTCCGCGTAGCACGATATTGAACATCCAGTATACGTTCCTGGCATACGACTCCTCCACGGGCAATTGGATGTCCGCAACCTCGGCCAGAGCATGCAAATATGTCTCGGCCATCTGGCGTTTGCGCGCAAAAATTTCATCCACTTTCTCCATTTGAGCCAGACCGATGGCGGCCTGGATATTCGTCATTCGGTAGTTATACCCCACAGCCACGTGCATGAACCTATCATCCGAACCGAAAGCAAGCGACTTCAGCGAACGCATCTTCTCCGCAAGCGCCGCGTCGTTCGTCGTTACCATTCCGCCTTCACCTGTCGTCACGATCTTATTCGCGTAAAAGCTAAAGCAGCCGATATCGCCGAGCCCGCCTACGGGCCGACCCTTGTACAGCGCGCCATGCGCCTCGGCCGCGTCTTCAACGACATAGAGGTTGTGCTTCCTGGCGGTCTCCAACACCGGATCCATATCCACGGGGTGGCCGTAGATGTGCACCACGATGATAGCTTTGGTCTTCGCGGTGGTCTTCTTTTCAAGAAGAGACGGATCAAGATTGAGGGTGCGCTGTTCACTATCAATCGCAACCGGCATCGCGCCTTGATAGAGCACAGCAAAAAATGTCGCCATGTTGGTAAACGACGGCACAAGCACCTCGTCGCCCGGACCGATGCCGAGCGCCACGAGCGCCAGATGGATCGCCGTCGTGCCACTACTCACGGCGACCGCGTGCTTCGTTCCACAGAATGCGGCGAATCGTTCTTCGAACCGTGCGATGTATGAACCTTTGAAGCCGGAAATCTCACCGCGCTTCAAGGCATCAAGCGCGTAGGCGGTTTCTTTTTCACCCAGCAGGGGGCGGGAGACGGGAACATACATAAGATCACTCGACCATTTTTTCTTTCAGACGATAGGTGTCCTTCTCATAGTCCTCCCCGTTGCGTGGCCCCATGGTCAAGGAGAGTATCTCGCCGTCCTCCAAAGCCCTAAACGCATGCGCCTCGCCAGCTTCATGGATCACCAGATCTCCCACCGTCACACGATGAGACTCCCGGGTTGTTCCGTCTTCACCCTGCTGTGAATATGCATCGAAACCGCCGCGAAGGACGTAGGTGTATTGAACGGAAAACTTATGGTAATGATTGGCGCGCACGGATCCAGCGCGGCAAGTGATGTATGTCACGGCATCGACGGATTGATGCGTGAGGATGTCGCGGATTTCACCGCGCTCATCCTGATGGTTGGCAGTAGTTTTTACGATGCGCATACGATTTACTCAATCCGTGGTTCCGGGATCGGAATGATGAATTTACCGCCGTGCTCACGATACGAAGATAGATTCGCCATGATTTCTGGAGCGAAATTCCAAGCCAGAAGCAAGGCATAGTCCGGCCGCTCGGCCGTGAGCGCGTTGTCGGACACGACGGGGATGTGACCTCCGGGCGTCAGGCGTCCGATTTTAAGCGCCGATTTCTCGGTGGCGAAACGGAGCTGCCGGGAATGTAGCCCACAGTAATTCAGCAGGGTCATTCCTTTAGCCGGCGCGCTCACGGCAACGACTTTTTTACCGGCATGGAGTAACTCTTCGATGATCCAGACCAACTTTTCGCGATTCTCTGCAACACGCGCCGCGAAATGCTGAAGCGCCTCAAGGCGGTGGATGCCCGCGGCTTCTTCCTTAACCAAAAGAGCGCCGACACCTTCATCAACAGCACGATCACCTTGTCGGCCGATATACACGCGGATTGAACCGCCGTGGATGTCGGTCTCCTCTACAGCGAACACCTCGTAACCATGTCGGGCAACAAGCGCCATAACCGGCTTAAGCGAAAGGTATGACAGGTGCTCGTGGTAGATCGTGTCGTATTCGAAATGCGCGACGAGCTGTCGCATATACGGAGATTCGAAAATGAAGACCCCACCCGGTTGAAGCAGATCGTCTACCGCGGCCATGACATCGTCTAAATCGTCGATGTGCGCGAAGACGTTAGTTCCGGTAACCACCGCCGCCTGCCCGACACGTGCGAGCGCTTCTTTAGCGCTCGCACGATTAAAAAACGCACAAATCGTATCAACGCCGTTCGCGTTCGCCTCGGCGGCGATATTCGGCGCCGGGTCAATGCCCAAAACGCGCATACCCTGACCGCGAAAGGATTCCAGTAGTGTTCCGACGTTACTGCCGATATCAATGACCAAAGCATCAGCGGCCAGTCCGCACCGCCGAACGACCGAGGCGGCATACTCATCCCAATGACGCTTGCCGGTACGCGTTGTTGACGACTCGTAGGGGTAGTCGTGCTGGTAGAGTATGCGCGGATCGACGACATGGGTTAGTTGAGAGAGGCCGCACGTCATGCACAACATGACGCGTAACGGATAGGTGATCTCGGGCAAATCCTGTTCTTCCGGTGTCCGAAACTGGTCTGAAGGCGGATGGAAACCGAGGTCGAGATAGGTGGAAAACGACGTGCCACGGCACATGCGACAATGCTTTACGAGCGTGTATAGGCCTGATGTCGCTTTGCTTTGGAGGTCAGTTGATGGTGTCTGCATATTGGCAAGCGCGGTGTACAGCCGACGCGTACCACGCATCAAAAATAACGCCGTGGCTGTCAGCAAAAGAGGCGGCGAGAGAAGTATCAATCATGCACTCATTCTCTCACATTTTCAAGGACGGCGGCAAGCGTTGGCTCAAGGGAAACCAAGTGGATAGATTTTGCGAGCGACGGCCATGACGTATGGCGGATTAGAGCTTTGAGCTCCGCCTCGTGCGGCACGGAATCTGTGAAGAAGAAATTCTGCGCGCCCAAGGAGCGCATTTTTTGGAAAGCGGCCGGGTTTAAGCGCACCAAATGGGTGGCGGCGACGGTGGCGGTCTGTTTGGCGCTTTTGGAAAGTTTAAGCGCCTCAATCACCGTGCCGCCGGAATCAACCATGTCATCAACAATCAAAGCATGGCCGTCAATGCGGCCGTGAAGTTTCTGTGCGCGCGCTTGTCCGGGGCGCGGTCGTGTTTTTTCAATCCACGCCATATTCACGGAAAATTTTTGCGGTCCGGCGCTGGCCGCTGAAGCCAAAAGATCAGCATATTTTTCTGCGCGCGGCCGAGCGGCCGCGTCCGGCGCCAAGACGGTAATCGCTTTTTTTGTTTTTAAAAATTTTAGCATCGCGTGCACCATCTGACCTTCTGGATGAATGGTATGGACTTCGTTTTTTTTGCCAAGCCAATCGCGAAATTCAAATTTGGCAACCGCCGTTGTGCTGTGCGGATCAAAAAACCAAAACTCATCAATGACGGCCCGTAAAGACCGCGCCAAGGCCGGCAAGAGCGGGATCTCGTGCGGGAAACGGGCATGATCTTGGCGCCCGTAAGCCATGTAAGGAATGATGGCCACGACTTTCCGGATGCCGTAACATTTGAGCTCTCCGGCAAGAAAGAGAAATTCCAGAGTCTCGCTGGGAGATGGGCCGCAGTTTCCAATGACGACGGCGAGGCCTTTGAGTTGCTCTTTAATTTTCAAAAAAAATTCGCCGTCGGGGAAGGCGCCGATTTCATAACGCGACAACCGCCGACCGGTTTGGACGGCGGCGCTTTTGGCCAAATGCTCGGAATTTCGCGTCGCAAAAATGAACATTTTAGGTGTGAGGTGTCACTTCTAAAGGTGCCACTTCTAAATTATCATTGAGGACCGTCCTTAATATCCGCCAAAACCTCCGCCGCGTGCTCGGCTGGTTTAACGTTTTCATAAATTTTGGCGACGCGGCCTTTATGGTTAATTAGAAATGAGGTGCGGCGAATGCCCATGTATTCGCGGCCCATAAATTTTTTCTTGCCCCAAACCTTATACGCTTTGATCATTTTTTTTTCTTCATCGGAAAGAATTGGAAACGGCAGTTTGAATTTGGCCGCGAATTTTTTGTGGCTCTTGACCGTGTCCGCGCTCACTCCCAAAACGGCGGCGTTCATTTTTTTAAAATCACGCCAAATGTCACGGATTGTGCACGCCTCCATCGTACAACCCGGCGTGTCATCCTTGGGATAAAAATAAAGAAGAAGCCAACGCCCGGCGTAATCTTTAAGTTGATGAACAGCGCCGCTTTGGTCAGGCAAAGAAAAATTTGGAGCTTTAACACCGACTTTTAGCATACGGGATGACTAACGATTTTTAATTTGGCGGGAATTTTTTAATATCCTGATCACTTCCTCATCTTCCACTTGCGGAAATTCTTCGTATGACTGGGCCACGGCGGAGTAAAACGGCGGCGGCGAAAAAGTTATGACCTCATCAGATGTTTTTTTAAGGCGCTCCATGGACTCGGCGACGCCGTGGGGCACGGCCAACACGATTTTTTTTGGCTCGCGAGCGCGAACGGATTTCAAAGCCGCTGACATCGTCATTCCCGTGGCCACGCCGTCGTCAACGATAATCGCAATTTTATTTTTGATTGGCCATGCCGCTTGACCGGCGCGATATTTTGCGAGTCGTGCTTTAATTTCCAGCCGTTTTTTCACAATCAATTTTTTGAGCTCCTCTTTTGGCACGGCGCCAACGGCTTCCGGATTCATCATCGGCTCGCCGTCTTCGGTGAGCGCGCCGATCGCGTACTCATCATTTCCCGGCATTCCGAGCTTGCGCGCTACCACCACGTCCAATGGCGCCGACCGGCGCCAAGCACAACTCCCCCGCGCGGCAAGGCCAGCACGATCACATCTTGATTCTTATAAGATGCAAGAGCGTCAGCCAAAGCGCGCGCGGCCGCGATCCGATCGTGAAAAATCATAAGCCGTCACTTCCTCTTTTTCTCTCCACTATCGGCTATTCCGGAAACAACACGTTTGACGAGCGCGCCGATCATCTCACCAACAAAACCAAATCTTTCGGAAAGTGAGCTCACCGCGTCTGTTAAATCGTGGACTTTTTCTTCCACCAAATCAGCCAGACGATTGATAATGCGTAAAGTTTTACCCAATTGATATAGAGTGTAGGCCAAATATACGGCCACCAAGAGCGCCGACAACGCCAGCGCGTAATAAAGAACGTCAAGTGATGTCATACGGTGTCACTCCTAAAGGTGCCACTTCTAAAATTAAGTGCTTCTAACATTATACAGTTTCTTGATGCGGGCGACAAAGATATTGTCCCCATAGATCAATTTTTCAGAAAATCGTTGACTTAAGTGTGATCTGGCATTCAAAAGTTCATCTTCCACAAATTTTTTATAGGCAGCTCTTTGGACGTCAACAGAATCACCAAAAATTTTCAACATAAAATCGTCGTCCACAAGGGAATCGCGATGAGAATCAGCGTAATGATGATAACTTGACCATCGATAATCCTTTGGTGATGCGCATATCCGCGCCCGAACTGGATTAAGTTCAATATATCTACCGCACTGAAGCATATATGACGCGCTGTCAATGATAATTGAACGGAATCTCCCCTGCCAAGCATGTCCGACCTTTTCATATTTTGCATTGAAGTGGCGGCAGTGCCCAACCGTCACGCTCTGCATCATTTTTGAAATTGAATCTGCAGACGAGGACTGAACCAATAAGTGAACGTGGTTTGGCATCAAAACGTAATGAAAAATCTTGACACCATACTTTTCTTTGGCGGCTTTTAGCAATAACAAATAAAAATAGTAATCTGCCTCATCAATAAAAACCGGCTGTCTTTGATTACCACGATTAATGACGTGATAAACTGCATCCGATAAAAATATCCTCATCCTCCTTGGCATATAAAATCACCCTAACATATATTTATCCACAGTTCAAATTTAGAAGTGGCACCTTTAGAAGTGACACCTAACGTAATTCCGCCGCAAATTGCGCTTGCAAGGCCGCTTCCAAATTCTTATGCACAATATCCACTTCTTCAGCTTTGAGCGTTCTTTCCGGCGAGGAGTAAACAAGGTGGAACGCCAAACTCTTTTTTCCGTCCCCCACATTGCGACCGCGATACACATCAAAAAGCATCACCTCTGATATGAGCGGATCAAAACCGCGAATGAAATCCGCAAGGCGAGAATATTCGTACCGCTCACCAACAATAAAAGCAATATCCCGTTTGACCGGCGGATACGGCGGCGGCGGTTCATAAGCCGGGATTTGCAAGCGCGCGCGCAATGCCGCCGTGACGCTGAAATTAAAAATTGCCACCCGCCCCTCTATTCCAAAGCGTTCGGTGATGTCCGGATGCAATTCGCCGAGCGTGCCCAGATGATCCCGGTCGCTTTCAATGGAAAGAGTGCGCCCGGGATGCCACAAATCATGACCTTGGTAACGTTCAAAATGATAAACCACGCCGATTTTTTTGAGAAGCGCCTCCAAGGCGCCTTTGGCCTGACGGAAAAGCGCGCCGTTTTCCGCACGAGAAACGTCCGCGCCAACTGCGCTTGCGCTATCCGCCGTGGACGCATCCCAAACACAACCAATAACCCACGATTCCTCACGCGGCAGATCCCCTGCCCCCAGCATTTTATAAATGTTGCTCACCTCAAACACAAAACGCGTCGGAAAATTTTTTTCATTTTCTTTCACGACGAGCAAAGCCGAAGGAATAAGCGACGGCCGTAAATATTCCAAATCCGCCGTCAACGGATTTAAAAGTTTGAAGGCCTGCTCGGGAACAAAACCAACGGCGGCGAGCGCGCCTTTGGAGATCAATGAATAAGTAAAAATTTCATCCCAGCCATAGGCGGCCAGCGCACGGCGAATATCATCTTCAAAGGTGAGCGCACTGCCGGTCGGACGCGGTGGAATTTCTCCGGACGGCAAGCGGCTCGGCAAATTATAATAACCGTAAAGACGCGCCACTTCTTCCACAAAATCGCGCGATGATCCAATATCACTGTCACGCCACCACGGCGCCAATACTTTGACACGATTACCGCTACCTTTAATCTTGAATCCCAGCGCTGCTAAAACTTTTTTGGACTGCGCGGGCTTCCATTTTTTTTCATCAATTCCTATTGCGGTCGGAATATCTGACCAAACCAACGGAAACACCGCCGGCTTGTATGGACGCGCGCGGATGTCGCGCATAGCGGTGATGATTGACCGTGCAGGTTCGGGGTGTCCCGTTCCGCGATCTCGGACGAAACGGTCGCGGATCCGTGACACCCCTGCATCCGCCGTCTCTAATTCACCAGCCAACGCCACCGCCCGCGCCATCGCCACCGGCGGCGCTTCCGTTGATAAACCTTTTTCAAAACGCAACTGCGAATCAGAATATAAATTCAAAGCCCGCGCCGTGCGCCTGACCGACACCGGATCAAAAGTTGCCGCTTCAAAAATAATTCGCTTCGTGTCCCAAGTGACGCCCGTTTCCTCGCCTCCCATGATGCCGGCAATCGCGATAGGATTTTTGGCGTCGGCAATGACCAGCATCTCGTTTCCCAACGTGTAATTTTTTCCGTCCAACGCTTTAATTGTTTCGGTCGCCCGCGCCCGCCGCACAATAATCCGCGGATTTAGATGTGGCGCCTTTGAGAGTGACACCTTGTCCGCGTCAAAAGCGTGCATCGGCTGTCCGGTTTCCAACATCACATAATTGGTTATGTCCACGATGTTATTAATCGGCCGGACACCGGCCAGCCAAAGACGACGCTTAATAAGCCACGATGACTCTTGAACCGTCACATTTTCAATCATGGCGCCCAGATAGCGGCCGCAAAGTTTTTTGTCTTGAACTTCAACGGTGAACTGCCGCGCGGGTTCGGGGTATCCCGATCGCCGACCTCGGACGGAATGGTCGGCGGGTCGGGATACTCCTGCACCCGCCGTAAAATTTTTATCATTAAACTTCACGCCAAAAATTGCCGCCGCTTCGCGCGCCAATCCCATCACACTCATTCCATCCGGCCGATTACTGGTGATTTCCAAATCAAAAACAACGTCGTCTAACCCAAGAGCAATCGCCAAAGGCGTGCCCGGCGCCGCCTGAATCCATGACAAATCCAAAATCTCTTTTTCCAAATGCGGAAAAACTTCAAACAAACTTTTCCCGCCGACCGAAAGTTCATTGGCGCCGCAAATCATTCCTTCCGACTTGACGCCGCGAATTTCCGCAGGCGCCAATTCCGTCAGCGCGCCTTCTCCATGCCAACGCACCCGCGCTCCCACTTGCGCCGCCGCCACGCGCATTCCAACCGCTAAATTGACACCGCCGCAAACAATTTCCAATTTGTGCGGCCCAACATCAGTGATGGCAATGCGTAATTTATCGGCGTTCGGATGCGCTTTGATGTGAACGATTTTCCCAACGACAACATTTTCTAAACCGCGACTCATCTCGTGAATCCGTTCCACAGAAAACGCCTGGCGGGAAAATTCTCGAGCAAAATTTTCCGGCGTGATTTTTAGCGCCGCGAACTCTTTGAGCCAGTTATAGGATAAAAGAAAATTCATAAGGTCACCCGCAAATCATTCTTATAGATGATGCGCAGATCATCCAACTTCAAACCGCTTTTCATCATCGCAGAGCGTTCCACGCCCCAGCCGAAAGCAAAACCGCTCCATTTTTCCGGATCAAGCCCGCCATTTTTGAGGACATTGGGGTGAACCATGCCAGCCCCACCCAACTCCAGCCATCCCTCTTTGCAGACACGGCATTTTTCTCTTAGCGCCGTCAGATCTGTCCCCTTTAGAACTGTCCCCGCCTCCAAAAAACCCGTCCCGCCGCAAACGCCGCAAGAAATATCCACTTCAAACGACGGCTCGGTAAATCTAAAATGAAACGGCCGCAGACGGGTGACGCGCTCCGGTCCAAAAAATTCACCCGCAAAATAATCCAGCACGCCTTTCAGATCGGCAATCGTGACATCGCGATCAATCAACAACCCTTCAAACTGATGAAACATCGGGACATGAGTAACGTCCGCTTGGCGGCGATAGCACTTGGCAATGTTGATCATCCGAATGGGCGGCCCGCCCAAATCACGCACACGTTCCATTTCCCGCAACTGACCGCTCGACGTGTGCGGCGTCAAAACCATTTTTCCGAATTTTTTGTCCGTCAATGGCCGCGCCCCTTCCGGCGCACCGTTTGACGCCGGATCTTCAATGAAAAATGTTTCCCATTCATCGCGCGCCGGATGATTTTTTGGCATGTTCAATCCTTCAAAAGCGTACCAATCCCATTCCGCTTCCGGATAACGCACGCGGGAAAAACCAAGGCGCTCAAAAATCTGCGTGATCTCCAAAATGATGCGGGTGGTGAAATGAAGCCGTCCCACCGCCGGCGCGACGCCCGGTTCCGTCACATCAATCCATTCCGTGTCCGCCAAATTGCCGCGGCTGGCCATTTTTATTTCACCGATGCGATTGGCCAGAGCGAGCGTGATTCTCTGGCGCACTTCATTCGCCACTTGTCCAATCCGTTTGCGCTCCGCGTCCGGCAGTTCCACAATTTTTTTTGCCAGCGCCGTGAACTCGCCCTTGCGGCCTAAAAAACGAACCTCAACAGCCGTGAGTTCCGACAAATTTTGCGCTTTTGAAACGGCGGCCACGGCCGCGGTTTGCAAAGAATGTAAATCTGCTTCCATAGCCCTATTATTTTGCCTCAAAATAAAACAGAAAGCAAATTCTCAAAAAATATTGACTGGCAGTTAAGATGAAAACATCCAATCCACTACCTGATCATTTAACAAGAAAAACACTATACCCGCTGACTTGATTACTCTTGTCTTTTCCTAATAGCCGATCTAACCCAAAACCAAGGGCATTAATAAAGGCAAACCTTCCTAAAGGACTTATTTTAAACCATGTTTCCAAAGCGCCGCGGACTGATTGAATCTCTGTAGATGAAAAATCGTGTACCAGCATTTCAATAGCGTCTTTAGTAAATCGCCAGTAATCTTTGTAATACCCACGTTCGGCATGATAGTAAAAAAGAAATGGCACATATAGAAAACAATAACCTCCGGGCTTGAGCGTGCGATAGATCTCTTGACACGCCTTGATGGGATTTTCTACATGTTCTAAAACAGCGATGCACACAATGGCATCTTGAGAACAGTCGGGAAAAGGCAGATGATGAATATCCCCCAAGATGTCAGGGTGATAATCGGGAACGGGATCCATCACTTTGTAATCCACATGCTCCAAATACGGGACAATCCATTCCCGAGTCCTGTCATAGCGATTGTTCTTCTCTTTCATAATCCGCAATCCCCCGCCAATATCAATTACAGACTTTTTCTCCGTAAATATCTTGGTTATCTTTTCTTTAAAAAAAATATCCCATGGCCTGTTGAGTTTCATATCGTTCCTGTTTTTAAATCACAATGATTTTCTAACACTTTTATTTTCTACCGCGCAATATCACGATACGTCACTAACGCGATCAGCAAAAGCAACAAAATAAATCCGATCATGTGCACGACTTTTTCCACTTTAGCGGCGACCGGACGGCCGCGAACTTTTTCTATAAAGGCAAAAAGAACGCGCCCGCCGTCCAATGCCGGAAACGGCAAAATATTGATGATGGCAAGGTTGACGGAAAGGAGCGCGATCAACTGCAAAAGATAAATGAAACCCATGCGCGCCACCACCCCGGTGATTTTAGCCACGCCAACCGGCCCGGAAATTTCCGCACCAATCGGCCGCCCCTGCGCCACATTCTGAATGATGCCGCCAAATGCCTTGAGCGTCTGCCAAGTGACATATCCGGTTTCCCGCACACCGGCCCACGGCAGAAGATACCAAGGGTAAGAGACAACGCCGCTTGGCAGGAGCGCCACACCGAGCGCCGGCGCTGTGCCGCCTTCCAAAATCCGCGGCGTAACTTTAATCAAAAGATCTTTCTCGTCGCGCTTGACGTGAACGCTCAATTCTTCGCTTGCATGATCACGGATATATTGTTTAAATTTTTCTCCGTCCAAATTTTCCACGATTTTTTTCCGGCCGACGGCGGTGACGCCTTGTCCCACCGAAAAACGCACGACGACACCAACATCAATCACCGTGTCTTCCGCTTTGAATCCCGCTTCCGCGGCCGGTGATTTTGGCAGAACTTCCATCACTTGCAATTTTTGATCGCGAACGCGAGCGCCCGCGCCAATAACTCCCGGCTCATCCAACGGACGCGGCACGCCGACCCCATAAGCAATCGCGAAAATTAAAACCGCGAGAACAAAATTCATAATGACGCCGGCCGATAAAATCAAAACGCGCTTCCAAATTTTTTGATGGGCAAACGAGTCCGGCGCAACGGCGTCATCACTGGTTTCTCCTTTTATTTTCACAAAGCCGCCCAGCGGCAGGAGATTCAAAGAAAATCGCGTGCCGTCCGGTTTTTTGCGGCCGCGCCAAGAGAATAAACGCGGCGGAAAACCAAAACCAAATTCTTCCACATGCACGCCAAAACGCCGCGCCGCAAAAAAATGCCCCCATTCATGGACAAGCACCAGCACGCCGAGAACAATGATGAAAATGATGATGGTGATCAGCATGAGGAAAATGTTAGCACACTAACGCTTCTTTAACGATAAAATTTTTCCAATTCTCTTTTCCAAATCCGGAAGATCTTCAGAAATAGTTTGCCAAAGAATCTGCAAATCCACTCCGGCATATTCGTGAATAACTTTATTTCTGATGCTCACCATTTTTTCCCACGGAATTCCCGAATGACGGACGCGAAGGTCGCTGGAAATTCTATTAGCAGCCTCACCGATGATTTCCAAATTTCTCACGACGGCGTCAGCCGTTTTGGCATCCGAAAGAAAATCTTTGTAATTATAACCACGAGTATATTTTTTAATATTCTTGATGGCGTCAAAAATATCTTGAAAATATAAACGCGAATCACGTTTAGGCATAGACGACGTGATTAAGAATGCTCTGCTTAATTAGTGGCTTCAAAGAATCTTTGGTTACAAGATCAACCTTTTTTTTAAATATAGCGCTCAAGTAATCTTCCAACTCAATAAATCTAAAAAACCCTATGGGTTTTGCAAACTCAACTAGGACATCAACATCGCTAGATGCCTTGGCCGTTCCCTTAGCGATTGATCCAAAGATGCCAATTTTCCGCACTGCATAATTCTTGCGGAGCGCGTCCTTGCGCTTCTGAATCAAACGCAAATTTTTTTTTAGTTCTTTGCTCATATCATTAATTGTGTATTCACTTTACCACCATCATTTGGTCTTGTCCATCGTGTACCTAAATACTCTGAACTCAATACAAAATTCACGCTCGCTCCAATTTTTCAAGCGGCACCACGGTGACCGCCGGAATTCCCGGATAAAATTCCTCATCAGGGTGACTTGGAAGTTCGGCCGACGGACGATTATTAACCGGGCTGACATCCTGCTCAACAAGTGAAGTTTTTTTCAACGCATAATAGCGCGGCGATCCGACAATCACCGTCATGTGACTGAATCCGCGCCGCTTGGTCTCGTTTGGCGGCACAAATTTTACTACTTGATTGCCAAGATGAAGGATGCGCACTTTTTTTCCGGTAAAGGGGTGCATGACCATATCGCCAACCTTAAATTCCGGCATCTGTTCGCGCCGTTCGCGTTCCATATCATTTTATTTTTTTTACCAACTCTTTAAATAAACCCCCGCGGGCAAATTCATTGATTAACGGCAGCCAGGTAAGCCCAGGTGATAATAGCACGATTTCACCCTTCCGCGCTTCACGCGCCGCCCGCCAAACCGCTTCCCGTAAATCTTTGACGTCAAAAACTTTTGGCTCCCCGCGCCGACCGCCAAAATGTAAATCCTCACCAACGGGCAAATCCCTGTTGGCATTCCCCGGCACACGGATCAAAACCCGCGCTCGCTCACGCATCACCTGCGCCAAAGCTCGCAAAGATGTGCCCTTGGAATTGCCGCCGGTAATAAGAATTATTTTTTTTGCCGGAAAAGAACGTAAAGCCGCCATCGCCGCTTCCGGCGAGGTCGCCGTGGAATCATTATACCAACGGACACCTTTCAAAACGCGAACCAACTCCAACCGATACGGCACGCCGCGAAATTTTTTTATGACGGTCGCGATTTTTTGCGTTGGAACGCCGTAGGCTTCGGCCGCGGCGATGGCGGCGCAGATATTGGAAATATTGTGCTCGCCCAAAAGTTTCATATCTTTTACTTGCGCCACGCGACGCGCTCCGCCGCCGTCTTTATAATAAAACCAACCGTCACGGACATACGCGCCCAGAACCGACCGCTTGACGGAAAACCAAATCACTTTCACCCGCGCCTCACGCGCCATTTTCCGCGTCTCCAAATTATCCCAATTCAAAATAACCGCGTCGTCGGATTTTTGATAACGGAAAATTCTTTTCTTATCATCAATATAATCCTTCATCCCCCGATACTTATTCAAATGATCCGGAAAAATATTAGTGACCACGGAAATGTGCGGACTCATCCGCACTGTCTCCAAATCGTGCAAAAGAAAACTGGAAAGTTCCAGCACGATTGGATCCGCCGGACGCACCTCATCAAAAAACCGCAAGGGAGAAACGCCAACATTGCCGCCGATCCGCGCGGATAGCGTTACCTGTCGCACCATTTCATAAATTAAATGCGTGGTGGTGGTTTTGCCGCGCGTGCCGGTTACCCCAATCACCTGCTCCAAACTTCCGCCGCGGCGCAATAGTTCCTCTAAAAAAATTGTCACGTCATTATGCACCGGCACTTTATGACGGCGGGCGCATTCCAGATACGAAGAATACCACGGCACATCTGGATTGCGTACAATCAAATCGGCGTTCACGCAATCGCGTTCATCATGCCGTCCCAAGACCCAACGAATTTTTTTAAATAACGCCAAGCCGAGGGATTTTTTGAGGTCGGCCATCGGCAACGTCAAATCCGCCGCTGATTTTAAATCCGTGATGGTCAACGCCGCGCCGGAACGCGCCAAAAATTCGGCGGCGGAAATTCCGGAGCCGTATCCATACGCGCCCAAGCCGATTAAAGTAATTTTTTTGTTCAAAAATGTTGACGCCATTTTTTTGACGCCTCCTGATAGTCAGTTATTTCCATAGATGAAATGTTGATCCGCCGTTTCCGCGGGGATTTTTTCACGCGATATTATACGCTACCGATAATTTTTTTCAACTCCGCCAAACGCGCGCCCAAAACTTCTTCCGTGTCCGCTTCCATGACCAGTCGCAAGTACGATTCGGTGTTGGACGGCCGCACATTAAACCACCAGTTGCCAAAATTGAAGCGTCGGCCGTCAATTGTGACCACCTTTTGCGCCAGCGCTTCATAATGATCGCGCAAAACGCGCAGAACTTCTTCATTGTCCCGCACGGCAAAATTAATTTCACCGGAATGCGCATATTTTTTTAACGGCGCCACGATTTCCGAAAGCGGCTGGCCGACGCGACCGAGCAAACGCAGAAGATACAAAACGGCGGCGTCCGCGCATTCCATTTTGAAAAAATCTTTGAAGTAATAATGCATGGAAAATTCGCCGCCAAAAACGGCGCCGCTTTCTCGCATCTGATTTTTGATAAAAGCGTGACCGACGCGGGACATCAACGGTTCACCGCCGGCCGCCATCACGGCTTCCGGCACAACATTGGAAGAACGGAGATCGTATAAAATTTTTCCACCCGGATGATCTTCTAAAACTTCACCGGCAAGAATGGCGGCGATCAAGTCCCCGCGCACAATTTCTCCACGCTCATCAACAAACCCAACGCGATCACCGTCGCCGTCATAGGCCACGCCCAAATCCGCGCCCTCGGCTTTAACACGAGCGCGCAAGGCGTTCAATGTTTCTTCTTTCAAAGGATTGGCTTCATGATTGGGAAAGGAACAATCCGGTTCAAAAAACATTTCCGTAATTTGCGCCGACATTTGCGAGAAAAGCGGACGCGCCGTCACTCCGGCCATACCATTCCCCGCATCAACAATAATTTTGAGCGGCCGCTCCGCGCCACCGCGCTCCGTCCGGCCGGAAATTTTTTCCGTCGGCACAATAGAAAAAACTTTTTTAAGATATTCATTCAAAACATTTTCTTCGCGCAACGCACCGGCCACCGGCGCGTCAACAAATTTATTTTCCGTAACGAGCCGTTCAATTTCTTCCATCCCGCTTCCCTGCCCGATGGGCGCCGGTCCGCGTCGCGTCAATTTCAATCCGTTCCACGGCGCCGGATTGTGCGAAGCTGTGATCATCACCGACGCGTCGGCGTCAAAATGGTTCATGGCAAAGTACAACAAAGGCGTTGAACAAATACCAATAGAAATGACATCACTGCCGGATTCAAACAAGCCGCGAGTCAAAGAATCAAAAAGCGCGCCCGACGTGGCACGCGCATCGCGACCGACAACAACCAAACGACCGTCAGCAATTTTAACTAACGCCCGCCCGACACGATAGGCGATCTCCGGCGTGAGTTCAAGCGGCGCCAAACCGCGAATATCGTAGGCCTTGAAGATAGACATAATTGACAAAACTCCCGCCAAAACTATATACTAAAATCACTTTTAACTCAATTTTGCCCCAATATTCAACAGGGCGCAAAAGCACAAAATATATGACAACCGCCTACATTCTTATAGCCATCGCCGTTTTAATCGTGCTTTGGCTGATTGTGACCTTTAATTCATTGGTCGTTAAACGCAACCGCGTGGAAGAGGCCTGGTCGGACATTGACGTCCAGCTCAAGCGCCGTTATGATCTGATTCCCAACATTTTAGAAACCGTAAAGGGTTACGCCAAGCACGAAGAAGGGACGCTCACCAAAATTGTGGAAGCGCGCAATGCCGCGATGCAAGCGCATAGCCAAGGAGAATCCGGGGATCTCGCCGCGCAAGTGCAGGCGGAAAATCAACTCTCCCAAACCTTGAAGAGTATTTTTGCTTTGTCGGAAGCGTATCCCGATCTCAAAGCCAATCAAAATTTTCTCCAACTCCAAGATGAACTGCGGGACACGGAAGACAAAATTCAGGCCTCGCGGCGCTTTTACAATGGCAACGTCCAGACCTTCAACACTGCGCTCCAGGTTTTCCCAACCAATATGTTTGCTGGAATGCTTGGTTTCAAGGAGCGCCAGTTTTTTGCTCTGGCCTCGGAACAAGAGCGCGCCACGCCCAACGTGAAATTCTAATCGCGCCGTCGATCAAATTATTTCGCGATGTATTCCGCCATTGCCGCGAACAAACGCAAATCAATTTTTCTCACGACGATTTTCATCGCCGTGCTGATCCTGCTTGGCTGGCTGATTGGACGGACAACCGGTTACGGAAATAATGGCGTCATTATTGCCGTCATTATTTCCCTGATCATGACTTTAATTTCTTTTTTTGCCGGCGACACCATCGCTTTGGCCGCCTCCGGCGCCAAACCGATTGAAAAAAAGGATAACGCGTATCTTTATCGGATTATTGAAAACCTCTGCATCACCACCGGTTTGCCGACGCCAAAAATTTACGTCATCAAGGATGAAAGCATTAATGCTTTTGCCACCGGACGTTCGCCAGCGCGCGCTTCTGTTGCCGTTACCGTCGGCGCTCTGCAAAAATTAACCAATGAAGAATTGGAAGGCGTCTTGAGTCATGAACTCTCGCATATCAAAAATTACGACATTCGCTTTATGATGATGGTCGGTGTTATGGTTGGCGCCATCGCCTTACTCGCCAATATGCTTTGGCATACAAGAATTTTTCGCGGCGGTCGCGATGACCGCAACAATTCTCTCTTTCTGATCTTCGGCATCATTGCCGCTCTGCTCGCCCCGCTTGTCGCCGAACTCATTAAATTGGCCGTCTCCCGCCGCCGCGAATTTCTCGCTGACGCCTCCGGCGCGCTCATCACCAGATTTCCGGATGGATTGGCCAACGCCTTGGAGAAAATCGGCCGGGAAAATCTGCCTCTTCATCACGCCAATGCCGCCACGGCGCATTTATTCTTCAGCAACCCCTTTGGCGGAAAAAAAATAATGAATTTATTCAGCACCCATCCGCCGGTCGGTGATCGCGTCAAGGCCTTGCGTCAAATGGCCAAAGAGGCGTAGAATAAAAGGTTTATGAACCACGTCGTCAATAAATTCTCCACCAACCTGAAATACGCCATCGCTTCCGGCTTTGCCCAGGCGGCGCGATTATCGCACGCCAATCTGACATCTTGGCATTTGCTTTACGGCGTGCTCAAACAAAAAGGATCCATCGGCGCCTACGTTCTGGAAAAAGCCGGCGGTAAATTGAGCGCGGCCAAAATAATTCTGGATGAGCTGGCGGCCGAGAGCGTCAAAACCATTCCCCAATTTGGCAAGGAAATCCAAAACGCCTTGGAAAAAGCGGCGGTCATTGCCGCCGAGCGCCATCATCAATACATCGGCACCGAGCATTTTCTTCTGGCCTTGCTCCAAAACCAAAGCGCCGCCATAAATAGTTGGTTCAAAAAAACGCGCCTCAATCGCAAGGCCATCATCAATAATTTGAACGCGATTCTCCAATCCACAAGCAAATTCGCGGAAGTGACCAATGCTTTAGGCAGCGCCTTGGAAAATGAAGAAATGCACCGCGGTCATGAGCACGGACACGCTCACGCTCATGCCGGCAATGATGGACGCGGCGCCATTATTCCTCTAAACCCAACCACGGACAAAAAAACCAAAAAAACAACCAAGACCAAACAAAAATCGGACACGCCGGCCTTGGATTATTTTGCCGTGGAACTCACCTCCGCCAACAAACAAAATGAATTGGATCCGGTTATCGGCCGCGATGCGGAAATAGAACGGACCATGCACATTCTTTGTCGACGCACCAAAAATAATCCTCTGCTTTTGGGTGACCCGGGGGTCGGCAAAACGGCCATCGTGGAGGGATTGGCGCGCCGCATTGCTGAAAACAACGCGCCGGAAGCGCTGGCCGACAAAAAAATTTTTATGCTGGACTTGGGATTGGTGGTCGCCGGCACGATTTATCGCGGAGAATTTGAAGCGCGATTAAAACAAATCATTGAAGAAGTGCGCCGTCATCCGGATTTCATTGTCTTCATTGACGAAATTCACATGATTATCGGCGCCGGCGCCAGCTCCGGTTCAATGGACGCCGCCAATTTGCTGAAACCGGCTTTGGCGCGCGGACAAATGCGCTGTATCGGCGCCACCACTTTTGACGAATTTAAAAAACACATTGAAGCGGATCCGGCGTTGGAGCGGAGATTTCAGCCGGTCCAGATTGCCGAACCGTCGCCGGAAGAGACGGAGAAAATCTTGCGCGGCGTTTCCGGACGCTATGCGCATTTTCATAATGTGGAGTTCGCCGCCGAAGCCATCAAGACCGCCGTGAAATTGGCGGTGCGATATATTCCGGAAAAATTTTTGCCGGACAAGGCGATTGATGTTTTGGATGAAGCGGCGGCGGCCGTCAAAATGCGTTTTCCCGCTGATGCCAAGACCCGTAAACTTCGGGTGATGGAAAATTCTCTAAAACAAACGCGCGAACAAAAAGACGAGGCCATCAGCAGAGAACATTTTGAAACGGCGGTTCTGCTCAAAGAAAAAGAACGGCTCTTGGTTGAGGCCTGCGAACTTTTGAACGAGGACTTAAAACTCCGCCAGCCGCCGGTGGCGCCAGTTGCCGTGAGCGACATCATTGCCGCGGTCAGCCACATGACCGGATTGCCGGAAAGTGAACTGGCGCAACGCGCCCGTCAAGAAACCTTTGGTTTGGCGGAACGTTTGAAGACGCGGGTTGTCGGACAAAATGACACCATTGACGCCCTAGTTCAGGCCATCACCCGCGCCGAACTTGGTCTGCGGGACAACCGTCGGCCGCGCGCCTCTTTTCTTTTTGTCGGACAATCGGGCGTCGGCAAAACGGCGCTGGCGGAAGCGCTGGCTGATGAACTTTTTCACGACGAAGCGTCTTTCATTCGCGTTGATCTCTCGGAATTTTCCGAGGGCTACGCCATTTCCAAACTCATCGGCTCGCCGGCTGGTTATGTTGGTTACAAAGACGCCACCAGTTTCACTGATAAAGTGAAGCGTCATTCGTATTCCGTCGTGCTTTTGGATGAGGTGGACAAAGCGCATCGCGATGTGACGCATCTTTTTTTGCAAATTTTGGAAAATGGTTTCCTGACGGACGCGATTGGCAAAAAAATTTCCTTCCGCAACACCATTTTAATTTTCACCACCACTTCCGGCGCGGACATCTTCACCACGCCGCCCATCGGATTTAGCGTTGGGGACAGTTCTAAAGGGGACACTTCTAAATTGGGAAGCGAAAAATTTGCCGGCAATGAGCACAGTGTCCGCGCCCATATCACTGATGCCCTGAACAAACAACTCGGCGCCGAATTCGTGAACCGTTTGGATCATATTGCCGTCTTCCCGCCTTTGACGCGAGAACATCTTTCCAGCATCGTGCGCCAAGAAATGAACCGCCGACTCAAAAGTTTAAATGAAACGGACATCCGCGTGACGGTTAATGATGAAGCCATTGAACTTTTAGCCGAAAGGAGCGTTGATCCGGTGCTCCAAGGCCGCGCCGTGCGCGCCGTTATTCAACGGGCTTTTGACAACCCCATCGCTGATTTAATCTCGCGCCGCACGGAACGGCCGCTCGCCATTACTGTAGAACGGTTGGAAAATGAATTGAATTTTCGGGGACAGTTCTAAAGGGGACACTTCTAAATTTGTATTGTGGATAAATTTGTGTTAGGTTCACATTACTATGCCAAGGAGGGCCAGAATTCTAATCCCGGATGGGGTTTACCACGTTATTAATCGCGGCAACCAACGCCAGCCAATTTTTCATTCTGACGATGACTATTTTTTTTATCGCGATCTTCTCTTTAAGGCAAAGAACAAGTATGGCATCAAAATTTTTCATTATGTGTTGATGCCAAATCATATTCATTTGCTGATAAAACCGGAGGGTATGGAAAATTTATCAAAATTTATGCAGGGCTTGACGATCGCTCATACTCGTCATTTTAACGCGAAATACGGGAAGGTTGGTCATGCCTGGCAAAGTCGTTTCCGATCAATCCTGATTGATTCTGAAAGTTATATGTTGCAGTGTGGTCGCTATATAGAATTGAACCCGGTGCGAGCGCGGATCGTGACACATCCGGCAGAGTATCGATGGTCAAGTTTTGCGCACTATGCAAGTTTGGTTTTTGATCCAATGGTTGATTTGGACTTTATGTTGCCAACATTGTCCCCAAATCTTGATGAGCAGTTGCGTATTTATCGCGGATTTTGCGAAGAGGAAATTCCTAAAATTCACGCTGGGATTGCGACACGATTTTCCGAAGAAGACATTTACGGTTCGGCAGCGTTTGTTGCCAAAGTAAAAAATGCGTTATAATGATAGTAATTTAGAAGTGTCCCCTTTAGAACTGTCCCCATATGGAACGCAAACGGCTCTTTATTCTCATTGGATTTATTTTGACGGCATTGCTTATTGCCGTCGCCATCTACTACGTATTTTTCAAAGCCGCGCCAACGGCGGTAACGCCGGAGGTTCCGGGCGCGCCTGCTGTCCCGGGCGCGCTTCCGAGCGCGGCGGAAGGGAAACCAATAACGGTGGTAACGCCAGAAGTTCCAACCGCACCAGCAGTTTTTGTTCCTTCACCCGTTGCCGCTGGCGGCATCACCCGCACCGTTATTTTAAACCCAACCAACACCATCGCGCCGCAAGTGGCATCAAACGGCGCCATCACTTTTCTAGATGAAAGCGACGGAAAATTTTATGCCATCGCGCCCAATGGAACAAAAAAATCCCTTTCTGATCAAACTTTTTCCGGCGCGAGCAATGTCACTTGGACGCCGGATTCGTCCAAAGCCGTGATTCAATTCCCGGACAACTCCAAAGTGCTTTACGATTTCACCGCCAAAAAACAAGTAACTCTCCCGACGCATTGGGATGAATTTGAATTTGCTCCGTCAGGAGACACGTTTGTGGCCAAAAACTTATCATTGGCGCCGGAAAATCGCTGGCTGATTGCTTCCAATCCAGACGGCTCGGGCGCCAAAGGCATCACGCCGATTGGAGAAAACGCCAACAAGATCCAAGTGTCCATCTCCCCCAATGATGCCGTCGTCGCTTTTGGGGCGATTGGAGAAAAATTAGGCGGCGATCGCAGTCAAATAATTCCCATCGGCCGCAACAATGAAAATTTTCGCGGCTTGACCGTGGAAGGGTTGGGCTTTACGCCGGTTTGGTCGCCAAACGGCGCCGATGTTCTCTACAGTGTCATCTCGGCGATAACGGATTACAAACCGATCACCTGGATTGACGTTGGCTCTGGACCAAATACCGGCGCCAACCGCCGCCTTGTCGGTCTGGCCACCTGGGGAGATAAATGCACTTTTGCGAGCGCGGACACCGTCTACTGCGCCGTGCCTGATCCGGATTCACTTCAGCCGGGAATCGGTTTTGATCGCACGCAAGTTGGCAACACCAATGACACTATTTATAAAGTTGATGTGAAGACCGGAACCAAAACCATTGTCGCCAAACCGGACGTCAACGTCAGTGTGGAAAAATTGCAGGTTAGCAAAGACGGAAGCAATTTATTGTTTGTCGCCAAGGAAAGCGGAGCGCTTTTGTCCATCGCGCTAAAGTGATATGAAGCGGATCTGGGCGTTGGCCTTTGTCATCACGATTGTAACCGTGGCCGTAGTTGGAATGATTTTATTCCGTTATAAGCTACCGGTGCGTTCACCACTTGCCGCCGCCGCCAAGCCGACCCCGTTGGCGCCAACCGTTACGGCCGCGGATATCATTGTGGGAGCCGCCAAACCAACCGTAACCATCATTGCCTACGAAGATTTTTACTGTCCGCATTGCGCCGAAGGTTTTCTGTTGCTTGAGGCGTTACGCACGCGCTATGTGAACGAACTCGCGATTGTCTGGAAAGACGCGCCGCTTTCTGATATCGTGAACCGCGCGAGTGTGGCCATGCACGCCGCGGCCCGTTGCGCCGATGAACAAAAAAAATTCTGGGACTTTGTCGGCGCCGTCTTTAATGATCAGCCGGTTGTGCCGGGAAACGCGGAGCGCGCCGCGGAAAAAATCGGCTTGGATTTGAAAACGTTTGATGCTTGTGTAAAATCGCGGCGGTATGAGACGTTGGTCAGAGCCATGTTGAGAGAAGCGGACGCGGCTGGCGTCCAGAGCACCCCAACTTATTTTGTGAACGGCAAAAGATTTGACGGCACGCCAAGTATGGAAGAGATGGAAAAAATAATTCAGTCGCCACTCAAATAAACCGCGGCCCGATATGATGAAACGAAAAATAGTAATTGGTTTAACGGTCGCGTTCAGTGTGTTTTTTTTGTTGGCGTCGACGGCGCCGGCCAGAGCCGAACAATGCTCATGTTTTTTTAGCGCCGACACATCGAATCTGACCGGTGCGCAAAATGGCGTGCTTTGTTTCAAAACCGGCGGAAGTTTTAAACAAGAATTTCTGGAATGCACCTATCAGTTCAAACCGGAATCGTGCACACTGGGAACCGTGCGGACAATGATTGCCGGTCAACTCTTCGCTGATGGTTGGGCAAAAACCAGCGCCGATGCCGCGGCCAAGTCCGAACAAGTGGTTTTGAATTGTCCGAGCGAGACGCAACAAACCACCACCGGACTTTCGGATATTTTGGGAGCTGGCGGATCGTGCTCCTGTTCATTAAGCGGAACAATGAGCGGAACACTGCTTGATAAATACGGCGGCGAAGGTTATTGCAAATCTCTAAAAGCGACATACGATAGTCAAAATAAAACTTGCAAAATCGGCAATCTTTCTTACACCGGCGCCAACGATGCCGACACCTGTAAAAATGACAAGATCAGCACACTCATCAAAGATACTGTTAAAAAAAACCAGGGCACAAACGACGGGTTGGCGCTTGACGTTTCCAATTGCAAATTCGTCGCCACTACCGCCTCCACCGAACCGCCGCCCGTTCTCCCCTTCCCAGCCCCGAAACTGGAGATCCCCATTCCGGATTTGCACTTTGAGGCGCAGGTGGCGCCGCAGGACTTTACTGACGCCAGCGGCAAGACCTATAAAGTTTATCCCATTCCTTTCATTGGCCAGTATGTTTCCGGCTTCATAAAGTACGGCTTGGGTTTTGCCGGACTCTTGGCGGCGCTAATGATAATTATTTCCGGTTTGCAATGGGCCACGGCCGCCGGCGGATCGGAAGCCATCAATTCGGCCAAAAAACGCATCGCGAACGCCGTGCTTGGACTCCTTTTGCTTTTTGGTTTTTACACCGTGCTTTATGTGATCAATCCGGATTTGGTGAATTTTAAGCCGATTGGGGTCAGAGTGGCGGCGCAGGAAACACTCCCTCCTGTTGAACTTGATGATCTCGTGCATCCGGAAGAAGATGCCCAACAACCAACCGCGTCGGTGCCAAAAGCGCCAGCCGGAACTCTACCTTGTGATACTGCCGGCACCACAGACTCAAATTTTGTGAACATTGCCAAGGCCAATTTCGCAGGTGTTAAAGCGGTGGTGGCCGTCGGCCGTCAGCCGTTTGTTTCACCGGCCACAGCCGAAGCGCTAAAAAAAGCCGGACAAATCGCGGACTCTAAAGGATATTACATTCATATCCACGATGCCTGTCGCAGTTTGGAACGACAAACGGCTAATGCCGAAAAATGTCAAGAATGCGTGAACGCAGGAACCGTCGCCAAAATCGGAAAATCACCGCATGGTTATGGCGTTGCCATGGATGTGGAACTACACGACAAAGCCACCAATAAAACAGTGATGCCGATTACTGGTTCGGACAAACAATGTTCCGCGCCGCCGGAAGGCGTCAAAATTCTTTCGGAGATCATGTACGCCGCAGGTTTCTATCGTCTCGGTATTGAAAACTGGCATTTTGAATTTCCCAAGTACAAAGATTTCTGCCGAAAACGAACATTTACCGGTGTGGCGGGATGCCGGATCGGATCAAAACAACCGGCCTGTCCGGCCGGAGAATGAGAACCCGCGTTGACGACACTATTTTTTCCAGTTACAGTGTCGTTGATGCCCCAAGAATCAACTGTTTTCCACTGCGCCAGCTGCGACGGGCCGCTTTATAACGGGCAGGTGGTCGGCGTTGTCGGCGGCGGCGACTCGGCGCTGCAAGAAGCGCTGACGCTGGCGAAC
>JACTTX010000012.1 GCA_015661005.1 Candidatus Magasanikiibacteriota bacterium | reverse complement strand
CCCCTCAAACCCGACCGCGTACGACTTCCTAACCGCCGCCCGAACCATCGCCTTGTCCATCCACGTCATCATGACCTTCTCCTTTTTTCAGGTTGGAAAAACTCCTCGTTTCTGCCGCCCATTGCGGCGTCGCCCTTGCGACATCCGCCATCACGCGGACTTTGACGGAAAACCTCCTTTGAGAATTATGAAAATTCCCTCCAGAGTTCCTCCATCATTGGCCAAAACTATAGCAAAATGCCGCGTTCTTGTCAAGTCAAAACGCGCCATTTGCCCGCCAAACAAAGCCAAAAAGGCCTAAATAGCCAGCCCAACAACCTAAATAAGCCAACCAACAAATGGACAATCGCGCCAAAAATCCTATTTTGCCAGCACTTTTACAAACTGATTTTTCCCGCGTTGAAGCAAAAGCCCGGCCGCCGGAATCTTTAATTGTTTTTCATCCGGCGTCAGAACGCGCTCATCAACACGCACCCCTTTTTGCTTAATCACCTGCCGCGCCTCGGACTTGCTTTTGGCGAGCCCGACGGCCACCAAAAGTTTTTTGTTGGCGCAGTATGCCCGCGATGCACGGCAACAAACTCTTCGGCCGCGTCCCGAGCCGTGGCCGCCCCGTGATACATTTTAACAATCTCCTCTGCCAAACGCATTTTGAAATCGCGCGGATTAGCGCCGCCCAAAAGCGCGCGTTCAATTTCCCGCACTTCTCCGCTTGGCACATCCGTGCACAAGTCAAAACATTTCACAATCACGTCATCGCCAAGCGACATAATTTTTCCGAAAAGATCATCTGGCGGCGCGGCCAGGGCAATGACATTCCCTTCCGTTTTCCCAATCTTGACGCCGCGGCTGTCCTCAAGAATCGGAACCGTAATCACAAATTTTTCTTTGCCGAGCGTTTCTTTCATCAGCGCGCGGCCGACGAGCATATTGAAAGTTTGATCCGTCCCGCCAAGTTCCGCGTCCACCGTGAGCGCCACCGAATCATATCCTTGCATCACCGGATAGAGAATTTCCGGCATGGTGATTGGCTGGCCTTCTTTGAGACGCCGCTCAAACATATCGCGCTCCAAAAGTTGTTGAACAGTGAAGTGACCGGCAATTTTCAAAAAATCGCCGTAAAACATTTTGTCCCACCACTCGCCGTTC
This sequence comes from Candidatus Magasanikiibacteriota bacterium, assembly GCA_015661005.1. GTDB lineage: Bacteria > Patescibacteriota > Patescibacteriia > Magasanikbacterales > JACTTX01 > JACTTX01. The sequence continues at coordinate 18,887 of JACTTX010000012.1, read as the reverse complement.
ATCCGCATCTCCACCGGATTGGCGCGATCGTCAAAATTCAAAACTTTTGACGCCTGCTTTTTGTAATCCTTGGCGTTGGCCAAAACCTGCTCTTTGGTCAACGGTTTGCGCGATGCCGATTTACCGGAGGGATCGCCAATCCGGGCCGTAAAACTCCCGATAAGCAAAATAACTTTGTGCCCGAGCCGCCGAAATTGTTCCAGTTTGCGAAGCGCCACGCTGTGGCCGATATGAAGGTCACCCCCTGTTGGGTCAACGCCGAGGTAAAGTTTGATCGGCCCTTTTGCCATTCGCGCCGCCAGCGTTTCTTTGGTAGGGTAAATTTTGTCAACACCGCGCGTCAAAACTTCATCAATTTTTTTTTTATCAGTGAGAATTTTCATACCGATTAATAATAAGAAATGAGCAAGTGATTTTATGAAAATTCCGGAAAGGAGTCATATTATCGCAATCCCTTTGCGAACAACTTATAAACGATGGAACGATGTGCGATAATCAGGATAATTATTTTCATACCTTCAATTCGAAAAACTACCCGATGATCCCCGACACGAAGTTTGCGATGCCCTTTGGCGGAATGGCGTAGTGGGACGCCGAAAATTTCCGGTCGCGTCATGAGTTTTCGTTCAATAGCCGATTTGATTCGCTGTTTAATTGCATCGTCAAGCTTGGGTATGTCCTCATGAACGACCAGCTGATGGTATTCTATTTCATAGTTCATACCCACGCGACCTTGTGCGGCAAGTTTTTGCTTTTCTTACTTTCCCTTTCCTCTGTCAATCCGAGTAACATTGCATCTTCCTCAATTTCTATGGCCGCTCGAACCAGATCGATTGTTTTGGAGGCAACAGATGTCTGGTCGCGCATGGCAAGTTTCTGAAGCGTTTGCTTAAGATTAGGCGACACGGAAAGATTTACTCGATATTTTGTTGTGGGCATAGTAAGTTCCTTATGTATATAGTGTAACAGAACTGTTACACTCGTCAAGTGACAATTTATTGACTCGGATGATACTCCGAACTTACCTTTTCTCCAAAATGTCCATGCCCTTTGTGGCGCACCATAAAGATGAGAAATAAAATGGCGGCCAGAAGTGACAGAAGCGAGGCGACGATGAACGGTGTATCGCGGCTGACTTTGTCCCATAAAGCGCCAAAGAGGAAACTGGCGGCAAAAGCGGCCACGCCTTGCAGCATAAAATAAATTCCGTAGGCCGTACCCCGAACTTCCGGATGCGTGAGGTCAGCCACCAACGCCCTGGAGACGCCGTCATTTAGCGCGATGGCAATGCCGTAAAGAGCAAATAAGAGCCACATCTCTGTGGCGCTGGCGCGAGTGAAAAAATAAGCGACGGCGGCAAAGAGCAGATAACCGGCCAACAAGGCCTTGGCCCGGCCGGCTTTGTCCGTCCAGCGGCCGATCGGCGTAAAAAAAATGGCCGCAAAAACCGAATAGACCAAAAAAAGCAAGGGGATGAATTTATCGGCGATACCGACGTCCAGCGCCCGCAAAAGAAAAAAAGCGTAACTGGCGTTCGCCAAAGCAAAGACCGTGGAGACCAAAAAGAAAAATTTGGCGTGCTTGGAGACTTTAGTCCAGATGAATTTACGAGGCGGCGGGGCGCTTGGCGGACGCTTGACGTCTTTGATGCCAATAATCAAGGCGGCTACGGCCAAGAGTCCCGGAAAAAATGAGATCCAAAAAATCGTGCGATAGGCGCCGGGAAATTTTGCCAGATACAAAAAAGCAATCAACGTGCCGATGATCGCGCCGGAAGTATCCATCATCCGATTGAAGCCAAAGGAGTAGCCGCGCGCGGATTTGTTTTGAGTTTCGGAAATGAGGGCGTCGCGCGGGGCGGTGCGAATGCCCTTGCCGCCGCGATCAATCATTCGTAAGCCGATCACTTGGAGAACGGTTTGTGAAAAAGCAAAAAAAGGTTTAGTGAGAACCGAAAGAGCGTAACCAATGACGGCAATTGGTTTGCGCGATTGCCGACGATCGGAAATGTAACCGGAAAAGGCCTGCAGAATCAAAGCCGACGCCGCCCCGAGCCCTTCAATGATGCCGATGGTGGATTTATTGAAAGCCAAAACCGTGGCCATGAAAAGCGGCAAGACCGGAAAAATCATTTCCGAAGAAATGTCGTTCAAAAGTGAAACGATCCCGAACCAGATGTCATTCTTGGAGAGTTTGCCGACGGGCATAATTGTCAAAGAGCGGACGATGTTTTTTATTTTATTTGATTTAGCTGTGCCTGAAGTTTTTCAATGTTGTCTTTGGCCGCGCTCAATTTATTTTTTTCCATCTCCACGATTTCTTTGGGAGCGCGGCGAGTAAAATCCGTTTGCGCAAATTTCTGCCCGAGCGCGGCGATATATTTTTCCATCGCGGCAATCTCTTTTTGCAGACGTTCGCGCTCAATCGTCAAATCAATCAAGCCGACCAAGGGAATAAAAATTTCCATTCCTTTAACCGTGGTCGCAACGGACTGCGGCGGCTGTTTGTGGGTGAGCGCGATTTCTAAATTTTCCACGCGGCCAAGCGCTTTGATAATTTCCGCCTGCGAAACAAGAAGTTCCAATTTATTATGACCGGCAATCATCACCGTGATTTTTTTAGCCGGTTCAATTTTATTTTCCGCCCGCAAATTGCGAATGGCGGAAATGACGTCTTGCACCGTTTGTATATCTTGGATCACTGTATCTTTTTTGGCAAAAAAACGCTTGAAGAGCCAGCGCTTTTTCACGCTGGTTTCCGGCCATTCTTGCAACATGAGCATATCGTTTTCATCTTCGGTGAATTGTTCGCGCCATAGAACCTCGGTTACAAACGGCATAAAAGGATGCCAGAGTTTAAGAAGCGTCTGCAAAATGCGTTCCAAAATGGCGCCTTTGTTTTTTTCAATCTTGGCAATCTCCAAGTACCAATCAGCGAGCTCGCCCCAGGTAAAATCGCGCAAAATTTCTCCGGCGCGGGAAAAGTCAAAAGAATTAATGGCGCCGGTAACTTCCTGAATAACTTCATCAAGACGGGACATTATCCACTTATCCGCAAGTGTGAACGAAATACCTAATGGGCGCAAAGGCATCCCGAGTCCGCCACCATTATTGTTGATGGTAGCAATAATGAACCGCCCGATATTCCACAACTTGTTGGTGAAATTTCTATAACCGGCAATTTTTTCCTCTGAAAGCCGCGTGTCATTGCCGGGTGTCGTGCCAATAACCAGTGACAACCGCACTGCATCCGTTCCGTATTTGGCGATCACGTCTAAAGGATCAATGACATTGCCGAGCGACTTGGACATTTTTCTTCCCTGCTCGTCGCGGACAAGTCCGTGGAGATAAACGGTGCGGAATGGAACTTCACCAAGAGCGTACATACTCATCAAAATCATTCGCGCTACCCAAAAAAATAAAATATCATAACCGGTTTCAAGAACGCTGGTCGGGTGAAATTTTTTTAGATCATTCGTTTCCTCCGGCCAACCCAACGTTGAAAATGTCCAAAGCCCTGATGAAAACCATGTGTCCAAGGTATCATCGTCGCCCTCAATCGGCACTTTGTGTCCATACCAAATCTGCCGCGAGATGTTCCAATCGCGCAAATTGTCTATCCAGTGAAAATAAATTTTTTTAAAACGCTCCGGCACGATGTTAACACCGCCGTCCGAAACCGCGCTACGCATTAATTCTTTAAGCGTCTTGCCGCCGCGCCCCGCCACCGGTTTATTGACATTGATAAACCATTGTTCTTTAATCTGCGGTTCAATCAAACCGTTGCCGCGGCTGTTCACGGCCTTGCGGTGAACATAATTTTCGTCAACATGATCCAATAATTTTTTGGCGGCTAATTTTTCCACAATTTTTTGACGCGCCTCGGCAATCTTCATTCCGGCAAACTCGCCGGCAACGGGTAGCAAGCGCCCGTCAAAATCAATGATCGGCTCTTTATCCAAACCGTGCCGCTCGGCGATTTCAAAGTCCGTCGCATCGTGCCACGGCGTAATGGTCATGACGCCGGTGCCGAAATTCATGTCCACGGCCGGGTCTTTGATGATGGTGGCAATGATTTTTCCGTTGATCCATTCAACTTCTAATTTTTGACCGTCTTGATATTCCGCGTAGCGGGCGTCAGCCGGATGCATCACCACGTATTTGTCCCCGAACTTTGTCTCCGGCCGTGCGGTGCTGATCACAAACGGGCCGTATTTAAAAAAATAAAATGGCGCTTTTTCTTCCTGCCATTCCAACTCATCATCGGAAACCGTCGTTTGCAAGAATGGATCCCAATTCACAATTTTTGAACCGCGATAAATCAAACCGTCGTCGTACATTTTTTTGAACATGGCGCGAACCGCGAGCGAACGCGGTTCATCCAAAGTAAAACATTCCCGCGACCAATCACAGGACGCGCCCATTTTGCGAATTTGTTTGCGGATGGTTAAACGCGAGTCCGCAACAAACGCGTCCACGCGCTTTAAAAATTCTTCATGGCCTAAATCATGCCGCATTTTTTTTTCCGTCTCCCAGAGCAAACGTTCAACTTTGCTTTGCGTGGCGATGGCGGCGTGATCCGTGCCGGGAATCCAAACTGTTTCATCGCCAAGCATTCGGTGATAGCGAACTAAAATATCTTGAATGGCGAGCATGACGGCGTGACCGATATGCAAAGTGCCGGTGGCGTTGGGCGGCGGCATCACCATGGAAAAAGAACGGCCGGTTTTTTTACGACCGGCTTTGGCGCGAGCGGCCTGTGCGGTTTCCGGTTTGAAAAAACCAGCTTGCTCGGCGCGAGCGTAAATTTCATCTTCGTAATCGGCGGGGTTATAAACCTTGGGCAATTCGGACTCGGGCATACATGATTGGTGATCTGTTGTCTGTTGTCTGTTGTCTGTTGTCTGTTGTCTCGTTTAGTGTAGCGAAATCGCGTCGGCAAAGCAATGTTGACGCCCAGCGGCTGGTGCGGTACACTTCTCCATTCCTCATGCGTAACACGATTGACCAAATCAAACATTTTTTTGCCTCGGCCCAACGCCTCCTGGTCTGTTTTGGTTTTACTTCGGTCGGCGTCATCCATGAAAACGGCGATGCCATTGCCGCAACACTCGCGCTCTCCGCCGCTCTGCGCCAGCAAAAAAAAGACGTCGTCATTTGCGCGGATGATTTTCAGGCGCCGCCGTCGCTGGCTTTTTTGGATGCTGACGTCGGCCCGGGCGGGCTGGCGCAAATTCTGGCGGCCCTTCCGGAATCGCGGGCCACGGAAATTAATATTGATGTTGCCGAACAAAACGTCAAGACGCTTTCTTATGATGTGCATAATGGAAAACTTTCCATTCGCGTCGTGCCGGAACGCGGCGTTATTTTGCCGGAGAATGTTTCGGCGAAAGTTGCTCCCTATAACTTTGATGGCGTTTGCGTTTTAGGCGCGCCGGATGTGCAGACGCTTGGCCGTCTTTACCATGACCACACCGCGCTTTTTGGCGCGGCGCCGGTTTTGAACATTGATTGCTCGCCGGAAAATGATCATTTTGGCCACCTCAATTTAATTGACGTGACGGCCAGCTCAATTGCGGAGGTGGTCTACACCCTCATTCAAACGTTGGCGCCGGAAACACTTGACGCCAAAATGGCTACCGCGATTTTAACCGGCATGATTGCGCGGACAAAAAGTTTCAAAGCGCCAAACATCAACGCCCGAACGCTGACGCTGGCGGCGGAATTGGTGGCTGTCGGCGCTGATCGCGAAAGAATTGTCCGCGAACTTTACCGCTCGCGGCGCCTGTCAACGCTAAAACTTTGGGGCGCGGCGCTGATGCATCTGGTTGCCGACACTGAAAGAAAAATTATTTCCGTGATTTTGACGCGGGATGATTTTGTTCGCGCCGACGCCAAACCCGATGATCTGAATGATCTGATTGATGAAATCGCGACCAATTCGCCGGAAGCGAAAATCGTGATCATTTGTTTGGAAAATCCAGAACGTCCGCCAGCGGTGCAGATTATTGTTCACGCCGAGCGGCCGTATGATGCGCGGCTTCTGCTTAAACCATGGAATGGTGTGGGCACAAAAATCAACGGACGGGCGGAACTGGCCGGGCGCAATCTTAATGAAGCAATGGAAACCGTTCTCGTCCACGTGCGAGAAAATATGGGGCGTTAATTTTTAAATTTTTTCTCCACGATGGCTATTAAACAATCGCGCGGAATTGATGAGCGGTAAAAAAATTTTTTTAAGGACGGACATGTGAGAAAATAAATCACGCCGGTTTGAGCAGGGGCGCAAATTCTTTCCGCAGTTTAGCCAGCTTGGGAGAAATCACCAGTTGGCAATAAGGTTTGTCAGGGTGGTGACGGAAATAATCTTGATGTTCCTCTTCGGCTTCGTGGAATTTGGCGAACGGCGCGATTTCCGTCACAATCGGCCGGACAAAAATTTTTTCCGTGTTAAGTTTTTTAATATATTTTTCCGCGGCCTGTCGCTGGCTTTCATTCATGCACAAAATCATGGAGCGATACTGTTCCCCGGCATCTGGACCTTGACGATTCATTGTTGTCGGATCATGCGATGAGAAAAAAACTTTGAGCAGATCATTGTAAGAAATTACCGCGGCGTCGTATTCAACTTTGATGACTTCGGCGTGGCCGGTCGTGCCGGTGGAAACGCGTGCGTAATTTGGGCGCTCCATTTCCCCGCCAGCGTAACCGGACGTAACTTGTTTCACGCCTTTAAGTTGTTCAAACACCGCTTCCGTGCACCAAAAACATCCACCGGCAAAATAAGCTGTGTCAAAATTTTTCATACGCTTAAATTTTCTCCTCTTTACCATAATTTTTCATATTTCTCTCCGTTTCGCCTCGCGATGGCTATTGCCGCAGGCGATGGCCTTCGATGAGACAATTTTTTTGTGGACATCTTTGTTGGCATTAGTGTTCATTTTCGGGCGAGCTTATTTTAATCACCTTTTACAATTTTTAACCTCCCTATGCCATGCTCATTTATCTCATCCGCCCATTTGTCTATAAATTCGCAGAGTTTCTCAAATCTTTCGTCTTGGCTCATGTTTTTAATTTCATCTTTAGAGTAACGTCGGAATAAAGCGCGCTCGCCCAAGTGATCAATCAGTTCGTCCCAAAAAGTCTCTTCATCATATTCTTCTATAAGTTTTTGAACATCTGTTTCTTCTTCAAACAGTCTTGTCGGATAAAATTTTCCTTTCGTCGCTTCCTCACCGTCCACATACTCGCCGCAACCAAATTGCTCGGCGAAAGAAAAAATGTAATCCTCAATTGCCTCATATTTCTCTATGTGCGGATTTTCAGAACTGCCGTCCCGATTGGCGTTTACCATCCAATTACCAAGATAAACCAATTTTAATAGATTCTCAAATTGCTGTCTTGTAAGCTCTATTTTGTTTGTTGATTTTTCCATATTTTTGCTCATATTTTGGCTTGTTTCAACTGGTCGGGCTGCCGGGAGTTGAACCCGGGTCACATGACCCCCAGCCATGCGTAATACCGTTATACCACAGCCCGACGCAATCTAATTTGGTCCGCCCGCTTGGATTTGAACCAAGAACCGCCGAGGTATAAGCTCGGTGCTCTAACCATTGAGCTACGGGCGGAGGAGTGAGAGAAAAAGAAATGCTTGCATTTCTTTTTCCGAGCGACGACGCACAGTATGACCCTTGCGTAGCAAGGGGCATACGGGGCGGAGGAGCGCAACGACGAAGCCATACGGGCCGACGCATCCTACTCTCCTTTCTTATGCAATTCAACTATCTCCAACGTTACATTATCAACCAAAATACATTCATCAAGCAACGCCGCGATTTTACTGCGCACGGCGGCCGCGTCTTTTGCGCCGGCCAAAATCCCCGCCAGATACCGCGCCGCTTTATTCTGTTCAATCGTTTTCCAAAAACCATCGCTGGCCACCAACAAAAACCGGTCATCATCAACTAAATTGTGACTGACAAACTCCGGTGTATGCAGGACATGAGGGTCATACTCGGCATCGCCCAATGACCTGGTCATGTCCAAACCGGGAATTAAATCAATTTCTCCGACGTTCCGCGTTGCCCCCGGCAAGAGCATCTTTTGAACCAACAGGCGCGCGCCTTCATCATGCAAAACGCGATTTTCAAAAATCTTTGCTCCGGATTTTTTTATCCGCTCCGTCTCCGCCGCGTGCCCTCCCAAATGATGCGGCTTATTGATCAGCAATAACTTTCCGTTTCGCGTCGCGATTTTCGCTTCCACATCCCCGACATACGCCAGCACCAAATGTTTTCCGTCAACGAGCGTTACGGTCAAGGCCGTTCCGCCTTTCAATTTTTTTTCCACCAGCCCCTGATGAATTTGCAAAAATAATTTTTCAAAAAAAATTTTGCCTAACGGTTGCCCGGCCTTCACCCCTTTTAAAATCTCGTGAACGGCCGCGCGAGCAATGACGCTACCGTCTTTCCCGCCATGACCGTCGGCAACAACATCAACGAGCACCGGATGGTTGTCAATCATGATGACTCCATGCCCGGCGGCGTCTTGCTGTTCATGGCGCGGGCCGATGTTTTCATAACTCTGGACGCGCGTATAGAGCGGCCGTTCGGTTTCTCTTGTTTCTGGTGGCGCTTCTCTTGATGGACGGTCAGGCATATTGGTTGGGCTCGCCAACACCATAATATTATCAACCATCGCACGATTTTTCAACCGGGCCGCCATATCGTGCTACAATATCCGCATGTATCCGGAACCTTACATTATTTTTGAGAACAGCGATTTTCTTGTTGTCCACAAACCGGCGGGCCAGCTCACCCACCCCACGGAAAAAGGTGAAACGGACACCTTGGCGGATTTTTTGCGCGTTCACTTTCCGGCCGTGAGCTCCGTTGGCGACGCGCCGGAGGTGCGCCCGGGAATTGTGCATCGGTTGGATCGCGAAGCGTCCGGGCTTTTGGTAGTTGCCAAAACGTCGGCGGCCTTCAATAATTTGAAAAAACAATTTCAGGAACGCAAAGTGGAGAAGGAATATTTCATCCTCGTCCACGGAAAAATTTTACGCGATTGGGGCACGATTAACTTCCCGTTGGCCCGCACCCGCGACGGAAAAATGGGAGCGCGGCCGGAAGATGATGAAAACACGCGCGAGGCCGTTACGGAATTTGAAGTGGTGAAACGTTACGCGAACGCCACTCTTGTCAAAGCTCATCCCAAAACCGGACGCACGCACCAAATCCGCGTCCACTTTCACGCTTATGGCCACCCGCTGGTTGGTGATCCGCTTTACCGCCAAAAAAAATACAAAATGCGGGCGGAAGAAAAATTGAAACGGATTTTTCTGCATGCTTGCCGGCTGGCTTTCACGGATTTGAACGGCGAGCGAGTGGAATTCACTGATCCCCTGCCGAGCGAGTTGGAAGAATTTTTGAACCATATAACATAAAACATGAAACATAAAACATTTTTCAAAGGAGCGCGGGCAGGGGCCGGAAAAGTTTTTATCCTAACCGGTCCTTCGGGCGTTGGAAAAACAACTGTCGCTAAACGCCTTTTAGTCGCGGTAAAAACTTTAAAGCGCCTCGTTACCTACACCACGCGTCCAATGCGCCGTGGGGAAAAGCACGGCGTTGCTTATTTTTTCATCTCACCCCAAGAGTTCCAAAAAAAACTGGCGGCCGGAGAATTTTTTGAACACGCGGAAGTTTATGGCCAATGGTATGGAAACTCGGCCGCGGATATTGACGCTGACCGCGCCCGCGGCCAATCCGTTCTCCTGGTTCTGGACATTCAAGGCGCGCAAACCGTCAAAAAAAATCTACCGTCAGCGCAAATGATTTTTTTGGAGCCGGACAACTTGGCGCAATTGTCAAAACGGATCGCCAGCCGACATCAACAGGACCCTTTGGATCTGGAACGCCGCGTCGCTACCGCCAAAGAAGAAATGAAAATGAAAACCATCGCGGACTTTGTCGTGCTGAATCATCAAGGAAAAATTGGCGAGACGGTGGCGGCGGTCAAAAAAATTATTTTCGGACAAGCCGCCACGGCAAAAGCAGTCCCTCGTTGATGATAGCCAGAGAAATTTTTGACTCCCCTTCTTCACGATTTTTAAAAACGATCGGGACTTCCGCCACGCGGGCGCCAAGTTTCAAAAGCGCAAACTTCAAAAACATCTGAAAGGCGTAACCGGATAATTCGCATTTTGAAAAATCAATTTTCCGCAAGAGCGGCGCGGCCACACACTGAAAACCGCTGGTGCAATCTTTGATGGGCATTTTGGTGATGAGCCGACAGTAGATATTTCCCAGATGGCTCAAAAGTTTGCGCCATAGTTCCCAACCATGAACGGCGCCGCTCGGTATATAACGCGAACCGATCGCGACATCATATCCGTTCTCTAATTTTTCAAAAAAAACTTTGAGCGCGGCGGCCGGATGGGAAAGATCGGCGTCCATGGTGGTGATGGAGTTTATTTCATTCGCTTGGTCTTCCGCCAGAACTTTCACGATGGTGTCAATGTAGGCCGCGCCCAACCCTATTTTTTGCGGCCGCACAATGAGTGAAAGGTGGGGGTGCAAAGGCATGAGCTCACGAACGGCCGCGGCCGTGCCGTCCGGAGAAGAATCATCAACCACCAAGATGTGCGCCTCCGGCGCCGCCGAAAAAATCTGTGGAATCAACCGCGAGATATTGCCGCACTCATTATAAGTGGGAATGATGATAAGATTTTTCACAACGGAATTGTAACGTCCGGTGGAGAAAATTTCAAGCCGACGCCACTTGTTGACATTAGGTGTTGACATTAGGTTGACAGGGAAATGGCTCTGCGCTACACTATCACCACACAAAAAATATGACCCCAGACATCAAACCCGGCATGGTTGTTCGCGTCCACCAAAAAATTAAAGAAATAACGCCCAAGGGTGAGGAAAAAGAACGCATTCAAATTTTTGAGGGGTTGGTGATTGCAAGGAAGCACGGAAATACGCCGGGCGCCAACATTACCGTGCGCAAAACTTCGGAGGGTGTGGGCGTGGAAAAAATCTTTCCCATCTACTCACCGATCATTGCCAAAATTGAACCGGTCAAACAATTCCGCACCCGCCGCGCCAAACTTTATTTTGTGCGCGAAAGCAAAAAGAAAATGAAGGAAGTGAAGATGTGATTTGAAAAGGGGTTTGACGACCAACAACGGACTGATATACTGCGTAGAGATATGCAACTCATCGCAACAACCAACCATTCATCAATTTTATTTCGTGGCTTGGAACTTCTGCGGCATCTCCGGCGTGCTTGGCATTCTTTTTTGACCGTTCGCCGAGTGCATAAAGCGGAAAAGGAAATTTCCGATGGAAAATTTGTAACGGCATCTTCTCTAAAAGATTTAATTTAATAAAATAGCAAGGAGGGTATGCTTGTTTATTACGCCAATAGCTTTATCAAGCGACTAAAACGTTTGCCGGATCGCGTCAAAATGGAGGTCGTGCAAAAAGAAAAAATTTTTCGTGAAAATCCGTCTGATTTTCGTTTAAGAACACACAAGTTGCATGGAGAACTTTCCGGATTGTTTGCATTCTCAATTAATTATTATTACCGCATTATTTTTCGAATAAACCCCGATAGCTCTGCTGACTTTCTGGATATTGGAACTCATGAAATCTATTAGCGCACTTATATCACTTTTCGTAAAAACTCCGCGGTGGCGCTTTTTTTGACCCGCGCCACTTCCCGCGGCGTCCCTTCAGCCACAATCTCCCCGCCGCGCTTCCCGCCTTCCGGCCCCAAATCAATCACCCAATCGCTGGACTTGATGACGTCCAAATTGTGTTCAATGATAATCACGGTGTTGCCTTTGTCCACCAGCTGATTCAAAACATTCAAGAGCTGTTTAATATCTTCAAAATGCAAACCGGTGGTGGGCTCATCCAAGATATACAGTGTCTTTCCGGTGGCGCGGCGCGATAATTCCGTGGCCAACTTCACCCGTTGCGCCTCGCCGCCGGATAAATTCGGCGCCGGCTGACCCAGATGAATGTAACCAAGACCGACATCGTGCAAAATTTGGAGCTTGTCGCCAATGGCCGGCACGTCATGAAAAAAATTCCGCGCTTCCTCCACGGTCATCTCCAAAATGTCGGCGATATTTTTTCCGTGATAGTGAATTTCCAGCGCCTCGCGATTGTACCGTTGGCCGTGGCACTCCTGACACTCCACAAAAACGTCGTTCAAAAATTGCATCGGAATTTGCACGTAACCCTCGCCGGAACAGGCCTCACAGCGCCCGCCGCCCTTCACATTAAAAGAAAATTTGCCGGCGTCATAACCGCGCATCTTCGCTTCCGGTTCTTCGGTGAAAAGATCGCGGATGTGCGTGAAAACGGAAGTGTATGTGGCCGGATTGGAACGCGGGGTGCGGCCGATGGGCGTCTGATCAATGGCAATCACCTTATCAATGTTGTCCAATCCTTTGATGGTTTTGTGCGCCGCTGGCGTTTCCTTAGCGCGATAAAAATGGCGGTTCAAAGCGCGCGCCAAAATATCAACAACGAGCGAGGACTTGCCCGAGCCGGAAACGCCGGTAACACAGCATAAGGTGCCGAGCGGAAATTTGGCATCAATGTTTTTCAAATTGAAAGCCGTGGCCCCGACAATCTGGAGCGCTTTCCCGTTTCCATCGCGATATTTTTTGGGCGTGGGAATTTTTTTCCGGCCGGAAAGATATTCGCCGGTCAAAGAATTTTTATTTTTTTTGATTTCCGCGATTGTCCCGACGGCGCAGATTTTCCCGCCGTATTCGCCGGCGCCCGGACCGACATCAATAATATAATCGGCCTGCTCCATGGTGCCGACATCATGCTCCACCACAATCACCGTGTTGCCGATATCGCGCAGAGCTTTGAGGGTTTCAACTAATTTATGCGTGTCTTTGGGATGAAGCCCGATTGACGGCTCATCCAAAATGTAAATAACGCCGGTCAGAGATGTTGAGAGTTGCGTGGAAAGACGCACGCGCTTGGCCTCGCCGCCGGAAAGCGTGGCCATTGGCCGGTCAAGGGTCAGATAATCCAGCCCGACTTTTTGCAGATCATGGAGGCGCTTCAAAATTTCTTTACTGATCGGTTGCGCGATTTGTTCTTCACCTGCCACGGGGACACTTCTAACGGCTCTGCCGTTAGAAGTGTCCCCGGAAGAAAATTTAGAACTGTCCCCTTTAGAACTGTCCCCATACCCAAAAAATTCGGCGGCTTCGTCAATGCTCATAGCTACAACGTCGGCAATGGATTTTCCGGAAAACTTCACGGCCAGCGCTTCCGGTTTCAAACGGCGGCCGTTGCAAACCGGACAAACGGCCTCCCGCATGTACTGTTCAATTTCTTTGCGGATGTAATCAGAAGATGTTTCCGTGTGACGCGCCGTCAGATTGGGAATGACGCCCTCATATTGCGCGGTCTTACCGTCAACAACATACGTCTTCCCGTCGGTGCCGAACAAAATTACGTCCATCGCGCGTTTTGATAAATCGCGCACCGGCGTGTCCACGGAAAATCCGTTGGCCGCGGCCACAACTTCCAGCAAACTTTGATACCATTGCTGATTGCCGGTGATCCGCGTCCAGGGCTGAATGGCGCCTTGAGCCAAAGTCAAACGATTATTGGGAATCACCAATTCCGGATCAACGTCTAAAGTGATGCCCAAACCGGTGCACCGCGGACAGGCGCCAACTGGCGAATTGAAAGAAAAAGTCCGCGGCTCCATTGGCAAAATGTCATTGCCGCATTTCCGGCAAAGCAATTTTTCTGAATATGGAATGGTTTCGTCATCATCCAGAATATACACGTGGACCAGACCGTTTCCCAATTCAATGGCGACATCAACCATGCCGGTAATGTCCTGCTTTTTCACGTCCTCAATCCGCCCGACCAAAAGTTCCACGGTGTGATCATGTTTTGGATGCCAGTCAATGTGCTCCAATTCATCCCGCTTCAAAATGGCGCCGTCAACGCGAACCATTTCATAGCCGGATCTTTCCACTTGTTCCAAAACAATTTTGCGATCAACAATCGCCTCGTTAAAAATCGGCGCCAAAACCAAAACTTCGCGCTTGACCCGCGCCAATTTTCTGATCTCTTCAACAATTTGTCCGCGCGAAAATTTTTGCACGGCCACTCCGCACTCCGAACAGAATTGTTCGCCGACGCGGCTGAACAATAATCGCAGAGCGTCATAAATTTCCGTGGTCGTGCCAACGGTGGAACGGGGATTTTGCGAAATTGTTTTTTGATCAATCGCGATGGTTGGCGAAAGCCCCAAAATCTCATCAACGTCCGGTTTGTCTTGAAGTTCCATGAACTGCCGCGCGTATGCGGAAAGGGACTCGGCGTAACGGCGCTGGCCTTCGGCGTAGATGGTGTCAAAAGCCAGCGATGATTTTCCCGAACCGGACAAACCGGTGATGACCACCAATTTATTTTTGGGAATCTCCACCGAAACATTTTTCAAATTGTGCACGCGACTGCCGCGAATGATCAAGCGGTCGCGAGAGCGGGCGGTGAAATCGTGGGAAGTGTTGGAGACGGACGTCATACACTGGCGAATTGTCAGCCAGTGTAGCACGAGGTTTCAAAAGTTGCAAGGATTGTACCCACGATGGAGCCGTGACGGGAAATCCGTGTCATTCACAAGTTCCAAAATACCTGGCGGTTCCGTTTGACGGTAGAGCAATTTTATCCGTGCAAGACGGCACCCCTGGCAGAAACACAAGAGGTTCTCCTTGTTCACAAACAACCTCTTTGATGCTCGGCGCAATTGACTTGCACGATTTTCCCGCGACATCATAATAACAATATTGCACAGGTTTGCATTTCTTCCCGCTCTCGCAACCAAACTGGTTACAATTGACGCCGGTAGCCGTCAAATCAAGAGTCGGACAGTTGTTTTGACCCGCAATGTTGCCGCTGGCCACGCTGATCAAACTGATGCACGGAGAACCGGTGTCGCCAAATGCGCATAAGCCCGTGTTCACACCATTAAACGGAAATACACATTTACCTTGAAAACCGCCACCCTTGGAACAAAACTCCAGCGCCGTCTGTCCTTGATTCTCGGGCCCCAAACCAGTTGAAGTGTCATAGCAGGGCTTGCCAAATTGTTGATTCACGCCCAACGGCACACAACGATAATAATCCTGAAAAAAACCAATTGAGCTTTTTTGGCACTGAAGATTCTGCTGACAGGCGCCGACTTCACTGCATCCCTTGATTGGCGCTTCCAAAAATCCGCCGGTGGAACAGACAAATGTTCCTTTTTTACCAGTGCGCGCAGCCGCCAGCGCGCAGATAGCGCCGTTCTTGCACATATTAACGCCTTTTAGCTTTGTCGGGGGATCGCATGGTGAACCGGTTGACCCGTCCGAACACATTCCGAAGACGGCATCGTTGCCGCCGCAATTGTCAGTATCCATGTCTACGCAGGTCAACCCTTGTTCACAACCCTGACCCTTGCCCTGCAAAACGCAAACCTCACCGGCTTTCCCGGTTGGCGCATGGCCATGGCAGATTCCGGTCTCTTCCGTTACTTTGTCATAAGCGTAGGCGGCGCCGGCAACAATTACCAAATTTGTTAGCGTACTGCCGAATATAAATTTACTGACTGTATAGGCCCCCGAGGCAACTTTAGCCCCAATGACGGCGGTGGTTTTGACAACTTTTGCCGCTTGAAGGGCCGTAGTCCATGTTCCGGGAAACAATAATACGGGTGACATCATAACCGCGCCAAAAGCCATCATTGATTTTTGACAATCGGAAAGCGGCACGGCCTTCTCACATTTATATTCCGGCCCATTTTTTTCACACAATCCCTGACCGACAACGCAGGGCACTCCTTCAGTCACGCCCTGCGATTCGCATAAACCTTGATTTTCAATCTGCTTAAAACCGGATTCGCAACCACCGATACCTTTGGCATATACCTTAAAGCCGCCCGGAGCCGTTCCTTCACAGCAGACAAAAGGCGCCGGCGCCACGGCCCGCAAGCGGAGCGGTTCCAACCGGACTAAATCCGGATTGATCGTGTTAAGCATGGCGTAGGCCGCAAATAAAATCACCAGTCCGACAACAGCATTAGCAATGCGCTTTTTGGCCGGTCCAATAGAACCGGCGCCAGATCCAAAAACCCATTGCACGCCGGCGATAACAATCATGAATGCCGCGATGAGCCCGCCAAAGCCGAGCATATATTTGTACACGGTATCAATGTAGTTCGCGATGCCCCCAATAACGCCGCTTCCGGCAATCGGGATTTCTAATTTTGTTTCCGGCGGTTTGATAAAACAAAAATGTCCGGTTTCTTCGCCGTGCGCCGCCAGCCAATCATATCCTTTGGCGAGACAATCATTTTTTTTCCACTGAACATTGACCGACTGCATGGTTGATGCCGTGGGGGCTTTTGACGGCTGGGCGCCGACCGTACCCAAATTGGAAGCGCCCGGCAACTGACCGACGAGAGCCGATTGCGAGAAAACATTGCAGGCCGGAATTTCCTTTTTTGGAACGTTTGAAACATTGGGCGGCTGAATATTCCCAGTCAAACATCCGCTATTCAAATTCTTAAGATCGCCTTTGCCATTAATGTACCATTTTTTGTAACTAAACTCTCCGCACATCGTCACCTTTTCACCAGCGGAGAATATACAGGTGACTGGCGTCTCATCCGCCTTGAGCTTTCCGGAATCAACAAATAGTTTATTGAAAAGGGCCTTAAAAAAATTTTCTTTGTAGTCATTTTTGTCAACGGGGCATTCACCGCAATCTTCATTAGCGCCGACGTAATCAATCGTGTATCCGCTTAATTTATCGCAATCATTGATTGATTTGAAAGATGGGTCAATCAAACAACCTTCAACCTCGCCTGAATTCGCCGTATAAACACAGCACGATCCCGCCGCCGCAACCGGCGCCGGAAAAGCACCTAACAAAAAAAACACCGCCGCCAAGACGGAAGATGTGAGGATTAAAGTAAAACTACGGCGCATAGGTAAAGAAGCTACTGGAAGATGGAAGATGGGATGCATAAGTCCTATTCAGGGCGTGCATCTCTGTTTGTGAGACATGGGTTTGCGCCACCATAGTGTTAGCTTCAGAGATGGCGCGGGACCCGTGTCGAACAAATAGAGATGCACGCCCGCACATATCCTATCTTCCAGCTTCCAACTTCCGGTCTCCAGCTTCTACATCCCCGCCTTCCGCATCATCTCCTCCCAAACATTTTCCGGAATGACGCCGGCCACGCGATACCCGTTCACAAAAAAAGTCGGCGTGGAATTAACACCGGCGGCAAGGCCATCGCGATAATCTTGTGCCACTTCTTTTTCCATCACGCCGCTCTCCAAGCAGGTCTTGAACGCCGCGCCGTCCAATCCGGCTTCCGCCGCGTACTTTTTCAGAGCATCATCGGAAAGATCACTTTGATTTTGAAACATCTTGTCATGCATGGCCCAAAAATTTCCTTGAGCGTTGGCGCATTCACCGGCTTCGGCCGCTTTCAAAGCGTGTTCATGCTTGGACACAATCGGAAAATCGCGGAACTGAAATTTGACGCGATCCGAATATTTGGCCGCCAACCGCCGCAAAACGCCGTGCGCTGATGCTGAAAACGGACATTCAAAATCCGCGAACTCAACAATGGTGAGCGGCGCCGTCTCCAGTCCGAAAACCGGATCATCAGCGGTCAGAACATCCGCCTTGGCCGGAACCGAACGCGCCTTGACCGTTGGATCAACCGTTGTTTGTGAAGAGATGTTCGCGGCTAATTGGTTTTTTGGCAAAAGTTTCCCTTGTTTGATTTGAATGTAGAATCTGGCCGTTTGCACAACAAACACAATCAAAAATATGCCGACAAAAACCAACACGCCGAGCAACATCACGCCCCACCATTTTTTGTGCCAGCGTTTGACCGGCGGCGCGGAGATCGCGCCATTGCCCATTTGCATCTCTTCCATATTGAGTGCTTTCAGTATACACTTTTTATCAAAAGGGGACACTTCTAAGCGCAAAACGATTAGAAACGATTAGAAGTGTACCCATATTATGTCTAAATGCCCGCACTGCGGCCCGACGCCCGTCAATCATACTTTGGAAAAAACCGCCGTGACGGTTGATTGGCTTGTCAATAACGGTTTGACGCCTCTTGACCGCCTCTGGTGTTTTTTTAACCCGCTGATTTTAAAACTGCGTCCCGAACGCCTAATCCTTCCTTTATATCAAACTCTTTCCGCGATTGGCCTCGGCCGCCTGCAAACAGCGCCGGAAGATGATGACACGGATCGGACCAAAGTTATTTGGGCCGCCGCCGCCAGCCGCGGGATCCAGATGTTTGAATATCGCCCGCTCAAACATCCGAGCACGAATTTTGTGGCTCGCGTAAAAAATGATGCGCGCGCTGAAAATTTGGTTTTTGCTTTTGACGGACTGCCCAAACCACACGGCCGTCCCCTGTCGCAATCCGCGTCCTGGATGGATGATAAAGCGGTAATGCGAAAAAAATTTTCCGCCACCGGTTTTCCAATTGCCTCCGGCGGCGAGTGTCGGCGCCCGGATGAAGCGGTGAAAATTTTTAATGACATAAAAAATTCCTCGCCGGAAAACGCGGGATCGGTGATTGCCAAACCTTCGCTCGGCTCAAGGAGTCGCCATACCACCATTCACATCAGTGATGAAAAAACTTTGCGAGAAGCGTTTGCAATTGCGCAGATGCTGTCGCCGTTTGTGATTATTGAAGAGGAACTCTCCGGCTGCGTCCATCGCGCCACAGTGATTGGCGGAAAACTTTTTGCGGTTTTGCGCCGTGAACCGCCGCACGTGATTGGCGATCATCACCACCTTGAGGCCG
>JACTTX010000044.1:477-2531 GCA_015661005.1 Candidatus Magasanikiibacteriota bacterium | reverse complement strand
CGGCGCGACTTTTGTGGAAACACTGGTATCAATTAAACCCGCCCCAGCACACTGCGCTCTTTAATCACGAAAACCTTAAAAAATTTTTGGCCAAGCATGGCTTTCAAGTCATTCTAAGCGAAAATATAAAAAAACAATTCTCAATAAAATATTTTTTGCACACGCTGGGACAGTGGCTAGGGATTAAACTTCCTTCTTCATTGTATAATTGGGGCGGAGCGAAAATTTTTTCCTTTCCTTTCAAAGATAATATGCTGGTGTTGGCAAAAAAATTATGACGCGACGTGCCCATATCTTAGCCATCATTGCCTTAAGCGCGGTGATGGTTATCTTCATTCAATTTAATCAGACCGTGGCCATTCTGACCGGCGGTTATCTTAAAACCCCGTGGATCATTCCGGAAAGCAATGATGAATCATACTATCTGCCACTCGTGAATGAAAGCGCCAAAGGCAATACTAACCTCGGCAATCCTTTCATCAAAGAGCACGCTCAAGATCGTTTTCTTTATCCGGCGCTGAATATCAATACGGTTGGTTTCATCAAGCGTCTGTTTTCTTTGGACGTCAAAACGCTTTCCGTCATCCTTGATTACGTGATGGTGTTGATAATTTCCGTGTTGGTGTTCGCACTTTTTCTCACACGATTTGCCTGGCGCCCGTTTGGTTATTTTGCCGGTGTAGTTTATTTGCTCATTCCGCGGATGTTTGTTTTTTTGAAGCGGCCGGTCAGTCCGCAGATAAATTTTTTGCCGCTCTTGGCGTTTTTGATTTTTTATTTTTCCAAAAAAATTTCCTTTTGGAAAAGAGAAATCGGTTTGGCGGCGTTCACGGCCGTGATGTTTTACACTTATCCGTATCATTGGACGTTTGCTTTGACTCTTTTGGGGCTCACCGATCTGTGGAGTTTTATCAAAGCGCGTCGCATTATCTGGCGGCAATTGGTTAAGTATGTGTTGATGGCGGTGGGCGCATCCTATTATTTTTACAACCTTTTTCTCATTACCAAACTCTCATATTACCATGAATCAATGCGCCGCATCGGCGCGCTTTATAACCGTCTACCCGCCGGTTTTTTCACCCACATTTTGCTCATTCTTTTGTTGATCGGGATTTTTTTTCTGGCGCGGTTCATTCGTCGGAAGCGTCCGGAGCTGGTTCACCGGCTGGGATTTTTTGAACCGGCCATTCTGGGCTTGGCGGCCTCAAGCATTGTTTTAAATCAACAGTTTATAACTGGCATGCAATTAGAATTCAACTCGCACTATTTGCCGGTCGTTCTGATTTTTGCCACGGATGCGTTTGTCGGCATTATTGATCTCGCCCGCGCGGCGGGCGAAAAACTTAAAATGTTTGCCATCGCCGCGGCGATTGTTGTATTGATCGTTTTAATCGGCGCTGATTTTAACACGTTGCGGGAGAATCCTTTTAAGCGCGAACATTTTTATCCGTCGGCTGATCTTCAAGTCGTGGGATGGTTTCGTGAGAGTCGCATAACGGATAAAGTCATCTACGCGCCTCGCGATTTGAACGACCTTATCAATCTTTATACCGGAAATTATTTGTCGTTCGCGCTCAATGAACGTTTACAGCTGGCGTCAACGGCGGAAATTCTGGATCGATGGATATATCATGATCTGGGAGACGGGCAAGCAACGGCGGGTTTGATGAAGTATCAAAATGAGGTCTTTGGGAATTTTTATACGGCAAAAATGCAGAAAGATAATGTCGTCCATGAGGCGCTCGCTTTTATAACTGGAAAAAAATTCATACCGGCAACACCGGAGCAATACGTTAAGTTTGATTTTGGGCCGATTCGTCGTCAGCGGGAGAATGCAACGTCGGAAATTTTTAATTCTTATCTCCAAAAGTATAATGTTGATTATGTGGTGTATCGGGTGAATGACCGGCCGGACATTTTTGGCCTAGTCCCCGGGGATATTGTTTTTCAGAGCGAAAAGTATATTATAAAGAAGCGGAAATGATGCGGACGCCTAGAAGTTCCTCGGCCTGCGGCCTCGGAACGCTAGTCGCCTCGCTCGGAAGAACTCTGCC
>JACTTX010000044.1:0-469 GCA_015661005.1 Candidatus Magasanikiibacteriota bacterium | reverse complement strand
TCCGTGTCGCTCGGATGCTTCGCATTACGCTCCGCGGACAGTCATAGTTCTTCACTCGCTCGGACGCCTAGAAGTTCCTCGGCCTGCGGCCTCGGAACGCTAGTCGCCTCGCTCGGAAGAACTCTGCCTTTCCGTGTCGCTCGGATGCTTCGCATTACGCTCCGCGGACAGTCATAGTTCTTCACTCGCTCGGACGCCTAGCTCAGCTGGTTAGAGCGACTGCTTTACACGCAGTAGGTCGGGGGTTCGAGTCCCTCGGCGTCCACCACATCATTGGATTAGAACCATATCGCGCGAGTGGCAGTTTTTTGTTATACTGACGGTGGCAGTTCTTTTATGGTCGCACAACGGCGCTCATTCGGGCAAAAAATTCGCGCGCGATGGTACATCGTGGGCGGGATTTTGATTATGGGCTTTGTGCCGGCAATGCTGGCGTTCAACATAACCGGCATCATCAATTCCGTGGAAC
>JACTTX010000034.1 GCA_015661005.1 Candidatus Magasanikiibacteriota bacterium | reverse complement strand
GGTGGCGCTGATGCCGCTGGAAACAGCGCTATTGTCTTACGCTCTAACGGAGCTATCGCGACAGCCGACCTCTTACGTGTGGTTGAAGGGCCAGATCCATCAAGTAACGTTCGCTTCGTAATTGATAATTCTGGTAGTGTAGGTATTGCAACATCAACCCCGGGGACGTTTAACACCGCGGCTGGCAAGGTCACAATTGCCCAGACTGGAGCAAGCAATGATACTCCAGGATTACTTATTGCCGGCCCAACTGTAGGTAGTGACGTAACGCTCTCGCTTGTGAATGTGGATACGAGTGGCCGACACTGGCAGTTGATTTCCTCGGGCGGTGGCACTGGAATCGGCGCCGGGAATTTCTCTATCTATGACCGTACGACCGGTGGCACTGCGGCTAGATTATCCATAAATTCAACTGGCTTTGTTGGAATGTCCTCAACAAGCCCAGGTCGCACGCTGGATGTCGGCGGTTCCTTCATGGTCAAAGATAATACCATTCTTGGTGACGCGGCCGGAGTAGACACACTCACTGTCAATGCATCCAGCGCCTTTAACGGCACGGTTAATGCCTCTTCAACTGTTCAAATTAGCGGCACTCCGGGAACAGGTCTTGGCGTTCTGCATCTTTACAACAGCGGTGATGCGGCCGTTCTTTCCGCCAGCGCTACTGGCACGATTCAATCCAGCCCAACCAATCTCGCGGGCAATTCGGCCTTTGTGCTGATATCCAAAAACGATATCTATAACGGCGATTTCATTCGATTCACGACCAGCACCCCAACAAGCACTATTCTCCGCTGGGGCTTTACAACGAGCACACTCGGTGAAGTGACAACTTCAACTTGGACATCGCATGTCAATAATGTTGCTGGCGCCACGGCCTTTGCCTTTGACACCGCCACGGCCATGACTTCTTCAAGCGCCGGCAATCCAATGGATCGCGCTTTGATGGTGGTAAAAAACGGCGGCACAAATAAGTTCGCGATTTCAGCCGGCGGCAATGTTTACGCCACGGCTGGCTTCAACGCCAACTCCACGCAGTACGGTATTGGTGACGTTGCTGAATACGTGAATCTGATTGCCGGTGAAATTGCCGAGCCGGGTGATGTCCTTATGGCTGACACTGTCAATTCCAATCAGTATCGCCGCGCTGATGTTGCCAATGCGACCACGGTGGCCGGTGTCGTTACAGACACGAATGCCGTTACAATCGGCAGCGCCGGTCCTGGCCGCGCCGCTCTTGCTTTGGCCGGTTTCGTGAACGTTAAAGTGACGGATGAGAATGGCCCAATTACGACTGGCGATATTTTGGTGGCCTCAACCAAACCCGGTTATGCGATGCGCTTTGATAGCGCCAAAGACACCAGCGGTATGGTCGGCGTTCTCGGTGTGGCCTTAGAATCATTCTCATCCGGCGCCGGTAAGATCACGGCCCTCGTGAAAACCGGCTGGGTGAACAGTGTTGCCACCACCATGCGAACGCTGACATCAGATGTTGTGGCCTTGGGTGACAATGCCGGCATTCAAGTTGAAGCCAAAAAATTGACGGCGGCTACCTCGGCCTCCGGCGCCATAACTTCCACAGCCGTATCTTCTCCATCAGCGCCAACAGTTTTGAGCGCCACGACAATCGCGTCTTTGGCGCAAACAAATGGAACTTGGTCGCTGACTGAAGATGGTCGTGTGCTGGCTAAATCCGTTGAGGCCGATTCTGTTAAAGCCAAGGCCTATAAAGTTCAGCAGGATGCTGACAAAAAGAAAACCACTATGGGCCGTGGCACGATTCCCTCCGGCAACGGTAACTATCGTGTTGAAAATGAAAACGTGAGCACCAACACCAATGTCATGATTACTTTCTTCAATAATCCAGAAGGTAACTGGTGGATCTCGGATTTGGGTAACGGTTACTTTGAGATCTCGCTCTCGGTTGCGCCGGTCAACTCCCTTGGATTCAATTATTGGTTGGTGGAAGGCGTGCCGTCGGAAGAACCGGCGCCAAAGGAAGAGGATTCGGTTGCAACTGCACCAGCCGTGGAACCTGCGCCAGCCACGGAGACCACCACAGAGACCGCATCGGTTTCAGAGGATACTTCTGTCACGGCTACTCCGGCGACGGAAGTCACAGTAACGGAACCGGTGGTAACGACTGATCAGAGTGTCACTGATTCAACTTCTACGGAAACAGCCAGCGCTACTGCCGAAACGACCATGGCTCCGGTTAGTGAAACCGTCACGGTTACGGCCACGCCACCAGCAGATACCGTAACAATGCCAGCCGAGTAGAAATAAAATAACGCTGACGCAAAACCGACCCCTCCGGGTCGGTTTTGAATTTCACTTTAAGTTCCGATTAAGTTCCAACGCGATTAATTTCCGCTGGCGAAATTAATATCTCGGCCGTCCGCCACGTCCACCCGGCCCATTCGGGCCACGGCGCGGCCCGCCAAATCCACCCGGACCGCGAGGCATCGGCGGCGGCGGTGTCCAACCTTCCGGTTGCGGCTTCAACTGCCGCATAGAAAGATTGATCCGACCTTTCTCATCAATTTCCCGAACAATAACTTTTACTTTGTCGCCAAGTTTCACCAAGTCCGACGGATGCCGGACGCGTTCCCAATCCATTTCCGAAACGTGAACCAATCCGTCTTGATTGGGGAGCACTTGCACAAACGCGCCGAAGTCCTCAATGCGCACGACCGTTCCTTCAAAAATTTCTCCGGGCTCCACGGTGCGAATGATATCCTTGATCATTTGTACCGCCTTATCCAGTCCCTCGGCATTCACGGATGTTACGGAAACCATCCCATCTTGTTCAATGTCAATTTGCACGCCGGTTTCAGCAATAATGCCGTTGATAATTTTGCCGCCCGGGCCAATGACTTCCCGGATTTTATCAATCGGAATTTTGAACGCGATAATTCGCGGCGCGTATTGTGAAAGTTCACGGCGCACTTCACCAATCGCGGAGGCCATAACTTTGAGAATTTGCAAACGAGCGTCACGAGCTTGGTTGAACGTCTGTTTCAAAATGTCCGGCGTCAGCCCAAGCGTTTTGGTATCCATTTGAATGGCGGTGATGCCGGTTTCTGTGCCCGCGATTTTGAAATCCATGCCGCCCGGTCCGTCTTCCAGATCTTGAAGATCAGTAATAACTTTCCAATCGCCGTTTTTGTCCGAGGCCAAGCCCATGGCAATGCCGGCGACCGGCGCTTTGATGGGAACGCCGGCGTCCATGAGCGCCAAGGTTGAACCGCAAGTTGAGCCCATGGAAGAGGAGCCGTTTGACGAGAGAACTTCCGAGACCACGCGCACTGTGTACGGGAATTCTTCTTTGGAGGGCAGAACCGGCACCAAGGCCTTTTCCGCCAAAGCGCCGTGGCCGATTTCCCTCCGTCCCGGTCCGCGCATCGGGCCGGTTTCACCAACGGAAAACGGCGGGAAGTTGTAATGATGCATGTAACGTTTTTTGCTGTCGCCTTCAATGCCTTCCAAAGTTTGCTCCATTCCCGGGGAGCCCAAGGTGGCCACGGAAAGGACTTGCGTTTCTCCGCGGCTGAAAAGTCCGGAGCCATGAGTGCGGGGGAGCACAGCCACTTCCGAGGTGAGCGGGCGGATTTCCGTGAGGGCGCGGCCGTCCAAGCGCCGTCCATCTTTAATGATTTTTTCGGTGATGAATTCTTCCACGATTTTTTTGAACATCGTGAAGGCCGCTTTGCGGCGATCCTTGCCGATGTTTTCCTTGTTGAACATTTCTTCCAGACCGGTTTTCAAAGTTGTGAAAGCGCCTTTGCGATCCGCCTTGGTCATAAGCGGTTTTGCGAACATCACTTCGGAAACTTTTTCCGCCAAATAAGCCCGGGTTTTAGATACAACTTCATTTTCGTCAGCGGCCGATGTTTCCGGATCAGCATCCACGTCTTGTTTCAAAATCCGTTTCGGCACGCCGGCTTTTTGGCGCACTTCATTGATGAGCTCCATGACCGGACGCAAATGTTTTTGGGCAAAAACCAGCGCTTCAAGGAAAGTTTCCTCGGATACCTGATTGGCGCCGGCTTCAATCATCATAATTTTTTCCGGTGTGCCGGAGATCATCAGATCCAGTGTGCTTTTGAGGCGGGCTTCGTAAGATGGGTTGATGACCCACTCACCGTCAATTTGTCCAACGCGAATGCCGCCAATCGGGCCGTTCCACGGAATGTCGGACATATTCAAAGCGCAGGAAGCGGCAATGATGGAGAGAACATCTGGATCATTTTCTCCGTCAAAAGAAAGTGCGTCCATGATGAGCTGAACTTCATTGCGCAAAGTGTCGTCAAAAAGCGGCCGCATCCCGCGATCAACCAAGCGGCCGGTCAAAATTGCTTCATCGGACGGACGGCCCTCGCGCTTGATGAATCGCGAGCCCTTGATTTTTCCGGCGGCGTAAAGTTTTTCTTCAAAATCCACGATCAACGGAAAAAAATCTATCCCTTCACGGATGTTGTCCGACATGACGGCTGTGGCCAAGACGACGGTGTCGCCGTAACGGACGGTGCAGGCGCCGCTCGCTTGACCGGCTAATTTGCCGGTTTCAATGGTTAGCGTTTTCCCTCCCCATTCGGTGGAGAATTGTTGGGTCATACAAAGATTGGCGGGTGTAGGTTTTTAGAACCTGACACCGGATTGCTGACCCAGAGGCGTGGGACCATGAAGATTGGCGCGTGCCGCCAACACCGACCGCGTTTCAAGGTCTGACCGTCTCCGGGCCAGATGAATTATGTTGGAGATGATAACGGAAAGCGCGATTTTTGGCAAGGAGAGCGGATAATTGAATAAAAAATCAACAGTAGCGCCAGCGCCTTGCGGATGTCGTTTGTTATCAAAAAGTGAATTGTAAATAGCGTGTTCTCCAATCAAGAACGCTATTTACAATTCACTTTTTGAAATATGAGCCCCCAGCAAGGCGCTACTGTTGATTTATTACATGATTGTCCTTTTGGTACGGCGGCGGGGTTTTTCTTCCTCCTCCTCCTCTTCAACAATTTTTTCTTCCTCCGGTTCTTCCAATTTAACGGTCCGCAAAAGCGGCTGACGGCCGGTGATAAGGAAACGATCGGTTTCCGCGCCCAGATCAATGAAAGCATCAGCGGCCTCAATGCATTTGCTGGCGGCCGTATCTTTGAAAGCCATTACTTCCACTAATTTTCCGCTGTGCTGGAGATATTCAATCAAAGGTAAAAAGTCGCCGTCGCCGGAAACCAGCACCACCACATCTAACGCCGGTGAAATCCGAATGGTGTCAACGGCAATCCCAACATCCCAATCAGCTTTTTTGGCGCCGCCGAAAAATACCTGAAGATCAATTTCTTTGACCTCTAATCCCAAATTGTAAAGCGCTTCAAAAAAAGGCCGCTCTTCTCCGGCGGGCGTGCGCACGGTATAGGCAATCGCGCGAATTAATTTCCGGCCTTCCGCCGCGCCGGCCACGATATTTCCAAAATGGACCTTGGCGTTGTATAAATTGCGCGCCGAGTAATACATATTTTGCACGTCAATGAAAACACCGACGCGCTGTTCCGGGTGCCGCAGGGGCTCGCCGGATTTGTGTTGTGGTTTAGGCATAAATAAAAAACCTCATTGAATAAAAAATTTGAATAAAATCAGACGAATATGAATTATTTTGAAATAGTCGCGCCGGTGGGCGCCTTAGACTGTCGGCGCTTCAATAATTTCCGGCATCACTTCTTTTTCCACCAGCAGGGCGGCTTCCTCCATCATTTGTTTGCCGCCTTTAAGGCGCAGGGCTTTGACAATTTTGGCAAAACTTTCGGCGTTATCCTTTTGCAAATAGCGGAGCAAGCGACGGCGTTCGCCGACTTTTCGCAAAAGCCCGCGGCGTGAACTGTGATCTTTTTTATGCTGTTTTAAATGCCCGGCTAATTCATTAATCTCATGCGTTAAGATGGCAATTTGCACTTCGGCCGAGCCGGTATCAGTTTCATGCGTCTTAAACTTGGCGATGATTTTTTCTTTAGCGGCTTTGTCTAACATACAAGCGTGAAATTTACCGAGGCGTCACAGCGCTTGTTGCCGTGAGCTTCGGACCGCGTTTGATCTGAACTTGGATTGGGCGGTTTGAATGACAACCAAAGGATAGCAGACCACGGCAAAAATGGCAAGAGTTCCATCAAGACGAGCGGGGATTAATAGATAATCCACGATTCCAACAATTGACCGCCTAAATCTTCATTGGCGCTGAACTGTGTTGATTTGAAAGCGAAAGCATAGAAGATTTTACCGGAGGGATGAAGAACAAAGATGGTGCGATCGCCGATTTCGACG
>JACTTX010000011.1 GCA_015661005.1 Candidatus Magasanikiibacteriota bacterium | reverse complement strand
AACCTTTTCCATGGAGCGCTGAATAAAGTTCTTCCACGCTTTCAAACTTTTGCAAAAGTTCCACCGCTGTTTTCTCTCCAATCCCGGGAACACCGGGAATATTGTCGGACGGATCGCCGCGCAAAATTTTGTAATCAATGAGCTGTTCCGTTTTCAATCCAAATTTTTTTTTAATCGCGCGATCATCCATCACCTCACCTTCACTGATGCCTTTTTTCAAAGCATAGACTTTAACGCCCGGACGCACCAACTGCAAAGTATCTTGATCGCCGGTGAAAATCAAAACTTCCACGGCGCCGCCGGAAATTTTCTTGCCGCCGAACTCGCGGGCGATCGTGCCAATGACATCATCTGCTTCAAAGCCCTGCTTTTCATAAATGGGAATGCCAAAAGCAGAAACAACTTCATGCACTAAAGGAATCTGATCATACAATTCCTGCGGCGCTTTGACGCGTTTGGCTTTGTATTCGGCGTAGGCCTCGTGACGAAAAGTCGGTCCGGCCAAATCAAAAGTGCAAGCTAAATAATCGGGTCTGAACTCCTTCAAAATTTTCAAAAGAATGGAAGTGAAGCCGTAAACCGCGCCCACCGGCAAGCCGTCACGGGTGGTAAAGGGCGGCAAAGCATGAAAAGCGCGATGGACCAAAGCATTGCCGTCAAGAACAATGAGTTTTTTTTGCGAAATCGTGGTCATGTTATCTGTCCTCTGTTATATGTTATATGTTATTCCCCAAAAAGAAAACCGGGCACTCAAAACGCCGTTACAGCGTGTCCTGAATGACCGGGCAGGATTTGACCGGCAGAGGAGGGTTTAATCTCGCCGGCCTGTGCAGGGAAAAACTTGTGAGTGGGTTAAGCTTTGCGTGATGCCATGAACCGATCAGCTTGTTCCTTGCCTGCGCAAGCCAACCGATCTTGCCCATCTTGATAGAGGGCCACCTCCTTTCTCTGGTGACGGGTTTGGCCGACATCACCCCAATACCCTTGGGGCTGGTGAACGGCGGATAGCGCCTATACTACGGCAAACCTAAAAAATTTTCAACTGTGATAGAATGATAGTTGTTAATCGCGCGATTTTGTGATAGAGTGGCGGCGCGGTGCGGTAGCCAAGTGGTAAGGCCGGGGTCTGCAAAACCCCTATTCGCCGGTTCGATTCCGGCCCGCACCTCCAAACATAAAACATCCATATTGTGGATGTTTTATGTTTGTGATTTGACGAGACGGAATTACGGCCGCTTATAAATATGCATCTTCAGCATCTTTACCCCGAATTCCCGTGCTTGATCGCGCCCTTCCATCCAAATATCAACACGATTATTGCCGTAACGCGCGTTCATGCGATCCTCAACCACAAAAAGCTGGTCGCCATAGAGATCGGGAAATCTCACAATCGTGCCTTTGGGCAAAAAATTGGCGGCCACAACACCCCAACGCACGTACGTCTGGGAAGCCGTTAAAAACGGGGTGTCATCGGTCTGGTCCACGGTGCTGGAATAAGCCGTCGCCACCACGCGAATGGCGCGATTAGACAGTCGCTCGCCAACTTCCGGCAAAAATAGCGCCGAACCCTCAACACTGGCGGCCTGAACGATAGCCGGTTTTACGGTCTCAAAAACCAACGTCAGCATCACCAAAAAACCAACCGTGAAGAGTATGGTTTTTTTCCACAAAATATTCGTAAAGTTTTTAGTCATATTTTGGCCTATTTAAGCCCCCTCCTGCTTAACTTATTGGGCCATTTTTAACCAGCATATATTAGCATTTTTGCGTCTTTTTGTCAATGGCCGACGCCGCAAATTTTAATGCTCGGCTCCAGCCCAGTCCCCTTGAAAAAATCGCGATTTTTTGCAATAATTCGGGTCATGCCTTTACACCGAATTTACGGCTCAATTGATAACAATAGCGACGCCCATCACAAGAAACAAAATAATGGTCGTTTACGTCAGCATCTGGCGACCATCCGGAACCGGCTGATCACCTTTAATAAACCCGGCGGCCCCCGTCTGCCGCGTTTCAATTGGCGCAATCTTCTGCGTAAACTTATTCCCGTCGTCATTGTCCTCGGCATTGCCGCTTTCTTTGTTTTCACGATTTTTGTTGCTTGGGCCAGCAAGGATCTGCCGGATCCGGATAAACTTCAAGATCGCGTCATTGCTCAAACCACAAAAATTTACGATCGCACCGGCGAACATCTGCTCTACGAAATTTTTTCTGATAAAAAACGAACCCTCATTGAACTAAAAGGCATTCCGGACTTCGCCATCAAAGCCACCATCGCCGTTGAAGACAAACATTTTTTTGAACACAAGGGCATCCGCTGGTTAAGCATCATGCGCGCCGGTGTGGCCAATGTTTTGCGTTTGAGTTCCGGCCGCGGCGGCGCTTCCACGTTAACCCAGCAGTTGGTAAAAAATGCCATCGTCGGCAATGAACGTTCGTTTTTGCGCAAAGTAAAAGAAGCCATTCTTTCCATGCAGATTGAACGCAAATTTTCCAAAGACCAAATTTTGAAATTGTACTTCAATGAAATTCCTTACGGCTCCACCAATTACGGCATTGAAGCGGCGGCGCAATCATATTTTGGAAAATCCGCCCGTGATTTGACTTTGCCCGAAGCCGCAACTTTGGCCGCCCTGCCGCAAGCGCCATCGCGCTATTTGAATAATCTGCAGGTCTTAAAGTCACGACGCAACTTGGTTTTGGATTTGATGAGTGAACAAAAATATATTTCCGCTGATGAAGCCAAGACCGGAAAAGAAACACCGCTCTTCATCAATCCAATTTCCGGAAAAATTTTTGCCCCGCATTTTGTGTTAGGTGTCAAAGCGCAACTGGTGGAACAGTTTGGGGAAAAATTAATTGAGCAGGGCGGTTTGAAAATCATCACCACTCTTGATTATGACAAACAAAAAATCGCCGAGGAAGAAATAAAAAAAGGTGTGGAAGCGACGGCAAAGTATAAAGCAACTAACGGCGCGCTGGTGGCTCTTGATCCCAAAACCGGACAAGTGCTCGCCATGGTCGGCTCCAATGATTTTTTTGACAAAGACCACGATGGCCAATTCAACGTGGCCACGCAAGGATTACGCCAGCCGGGTTCAAGTTTTAAACCAATCGTGTACGCCGCCGCTTTCCAAAAAGGATTTACGCCGGAAACGGTTTTGTACGACGTGGAAACGGTTTTTCCTTATGACGGAAAAACCTACAACCCGCACAACTATGACGGCAAGGAACATGGTTCTTTGACGATGCGCCAGGCGTTACAAGGATCATTGAACATTCCGGCGGTCAAAACTGTTTTTCTGGTGGGCGTGCAAAATGCCTTAGATCTGGCGGAAAAATTCGGTTATAGCACGTTCAAAGAACGGAGTAACTTCGGGCCTTCAATCGTGCTGGGCGGCGGCGGGGTGAAACTGATTGAGCATACCGGCGCTTATGCCGCTTTGGCGAATGACGGCGTGCGTCACGATCCGGTAAGTGTTCTACGTGTGGAGGATGAAAAAAACAACGTGCTTTATGAGTGGCAGGCGGACGAAGGAGAAAAGGTGATGGAACCGGATCTCGCGCATTTGGTAACGAGCGTCCTCTCGGATAACGGCGCCCGCGCTTACATCTTTGGTGAAAAGAATTTTCTGACGCTCGGCGCCAGACCGGCGGCCGCCAAGTCCGGCACCACCAATAACAACCACGATGCCTGGACCATGGGCTACACACCATCCTTGGCCGCCGGTGTCTGGCTTGGCAACAATGATAACAGCCCAATGAAAAAAGGCGCTGATGGTTCAATTATTGCGGCGCCAATCTGGAACACTTTTATGAAACGCGCTCTGGAAAAATCAGCGATTGAAAATTTTTCCGCGCCGCCGCCGAACACCGCGGAAAAACCAATCTTGCGCGGCGAAACGGGCGGAAAAATTATTGTTGATGTTAATAAACTCAATGGACGGATCGCCACCTCCAGCACGCCGCCAGAACTTATTGAATCAAAAATTTTTTATCCGGCTCATGATATTCTCTGGTATGTGAATCGCGATGTCCCTAATGGGCCGCCACCAACAGATCCCCTGTCTGATGAACTCACCGCCGCTTTTGAAACCGGCGTGCAAAATTGGGTGAAGAAAAAACAAGACGCCGGAGAAGTGGTGGAGCTTGGAGATCCGCCAACGGAAAAAGATGAAGGCGGCGATCCGGCTTTGCGGCCAAACGTGGAAATTTTAACGCCGGTTAGCGGCGTCCGTTTCAGCAATAGAAATATTTCCGCTACGGTGAAGGTTTCCGCGCCGGCCGGGGTGGCGCGCGTTGTCTATACGGTTGACGGAAAAATGATCGCCGAATATTCTTTGCCGCCGTTTGCTTTGAATGCCTATGTCCGTGAACTCGGAAACGGCCCGCACACTTTGAGTGCGCGCGCTTTTGATGATCAATGGAATGGCAATGAAGCGTCTTTGCAATTTACACTGGAAGCGCCGGATGAACCACCGGCCGCGGATATTGTTTCCGTGGGCGGCTTGTTGACGGCGCCGGGAAGCGTCATCTCTTTTAAATCCAGCGCCACACCCATTGACATCACCTTAAAATTATTCCGACGCGAGCACATTAAGCAAATAAAAATCTTCATTTCCCGTGATGGCGTCCGCACGGATTTGGCCACCATTTCTTCACCGGCAATGGACACGGCTTTGGTTAAATGGACACCATCCTCCATTGGCGTCTATGAACTCCAAACAGAAACTATGGATGGAACCGGCCACGTTTACGCCGCACCAGCTATTTTAGCCTCAATAAACTGAATTTCGTTGACGAGTTTTCGAGGGAAACACGAACAGATCGCGTTTTTCAGAAGTCTCTATTGCCTAATCGGCATGATAATTGCCAACACCGTATCATCACCAACCCCGCGCACAACACAGGGCGCATCAGCGCTCACTACTCCCAACTCCATCTGGGCCGCGCTGATTGTGCTTAATGCGTCCAGCACATAACGAAAGTTTAAAACAATGGAGGCCTCATTGCCGGTAATCTCCGCTTCAATTTCTGACGTGTGCTCACCAAGTTGGGTGCTCATTGACGCCACGGTCAAAACCTTACGCTCGGCTTCAATATGAAGCGAAACAGCATTGATGCCAGTGGTGGAAAATAAACTGGCCGCTTTAACGGCATTGATTATTTGATCGCGACTGACCACCGCTTTTGTTCCAAACTTTTGCGGAATGATCTGGGTATAATCCGGATACGAGCCGTCAACTAATCTGGAGGTGAGGCCAACTCCTTCCATCACAAATTTAATCTGCCGCTCCCCGATATGAATATCCATAGTCGGCGCCAAATCATCACCGCGCAGAGCGGCAATAATCCGCATCACTTCCATACAAGCCCGAACCGGCACAATTAATCGCGCTGATTCACCAGATCCTTTGACTGGGATTTTCTTTTCCGCCAATCGGTAACTGTCCGTGGCCGCTAAAATCAACATCTCGGATATACCTTCCGGATTGAAACTAAAAAGCACACCACCAAGCTCCGGCCGCACCTCATTATGCGAAGCGGCATAAACGACTTGCGTTAGCCCGACCGCCAGTTCCCGCGGGTCAACCGTAAATGTTTTGGTGGCCTCAACCGGTGGAATCAATGGGAAATCTGTGGCCGGCGCGCCCTTAATTTTGGTGGTACTGCGACCGCCTTTAACCTTCAATTCGTTTTCCGCCAGCGTGCATTCAACATTATCTCCTTGGAGTAAATTAACATAATCAAAAATTGTTTTTGCCGGCACGGTGAAAGTGCCAACTGTGTCCACTGCTGCCCGCACATGTGCTACCACGGCAATTTCCAAATTGGTGGTCACCAATTTTAATTCTTTGTCTTCTGTGGAAATGTAGACATGATTTAAAATTGGCAGATGAGCGTTTTTCTGCGCAATGGTGGAAACGATCTGCAGTCCTTTATGAAAATTATTTTTAGTGGCGACGAATTGCATACTGATTATATTTATTCGGTAGTATTAGTAGGCGAGTGGAGAGAGTGGATAACTTGGTAAATGATGAAATTTTTTCAATGAAAGTAATTTTTTTCATCAAAACACACTGTGCAAAACCATTGTTGATGAAAAGTGTATGGATGGTGGAAAACTCCACCACCAAATTTTCTCTGTGAATAATATGTGCATCGCGGGCATCGCGATGCACAAGATGTCCACATAACTTTTCACTTGTTATCCACTGTCAATGAACAGACACAACCGGCGCTGGAAACGAAACCAGCGATCACGAGTCAAACTTTCTGATAGAGCACTTGTTTGATGGTGTGCATATCTTGTTTGAGTTTGGCATCGCGCTCTAGTTCTGTCAAGATTTTTTCATGAGCGTGCATGGCTGTTGTATGATCTCGTCCGCCAATCTCCGCGCCAATGGTTGGAAAAGAACACCCCAAATCATGCCGCAGGAGGAACATAATAATCTGGCGCGGATGGGCAAACCGTTTCTCCCGGCTCTGGCCGTGGATATCTTCAAAAGTCACATCAAAGAAATCACAAACCGTTTTAATGACTTCTTTGGGTGTAACGGAACGGCGGGTTGTTTGCTGAATGTTAGTCATGATGGATTTAACCGCATCAAGGGTGGGTTTTTGGTTGTGGAGCTGGCAGGAAGCGATTATTTTGTTCAAGGCGCCTTCCAATTCGCGAATGTTTTCCGAAACCGCGGCCGCAATATGATTCATAACTTCCGGCGGCAGTTCAAAGCTCTTTTCCCGGCATTTGGTTTGGAGAATGGCCACCCGCGTTTCCAAATCCGGCGTATTGATATCCGCGATCATCCCCCACTCCAGCCGCGAGCGCAAACGATCCTCCAAAGTGGAAATTTCCTTGGGCGGCCGGTCTGAAGAGAGAATAATCTGTCTTTCTCCGGCGTGCAGGTCATTGAAAGTGTGAAAGAATTCCTCCTGCGTTTCCGTTTTGGTGGAGATGAATTGAATATCATCAATCAAGAGCACATCAACACTGCGATAATTGTTTTTGAAATCGCGGGCCGAACCGGCGCGGACGGCATTGATGAAATCATTGGTGAATTTTTCGCAAGGAACGTAGAGGACGCGCGCTTCCGGCCGTGATTTTAGCATCTCATTGCCAATAGCATGGAGTAAATGCGTCTTCCCTAACCCAACACCGCCGTAAATAAAGAGTGGGTTGTACGCTGTGCCCGGACGCTGACAAATGGCGCGAGCCGCGGCATGCGCCAACTCATTATTTTTACCAACGATAAAAGTGTCAAAGGTGTATCGTGTATTCAGACCGTAAGGATTTTTGGGTTCAATTCTCTCCGGTAACGGGGCCGGCACATAAGCAACATTTGGCGCGGCCGGAGCTTCCGCCGGTGTTACAAATTGTCCATTTTTCATTGGTTCCACGCGGTACGTGATTTTCTGAATCGGCTGGCCGCTCACCTTCTCAAGGGTTTTCACAATATCTGTGTGGTATTTTTTTTCCAACCACTCTTTATTGAATCCCGAGGAGACGCAAATCACAACCTGCCCATTCTCAAAGCATGAGAGGGCTGTATCTTTCATCCATGTTTTGTACAGATGGGCGTTGAGTTTGACTTCAAACTCTCCGAGAACCGCATTCCAGATTTGGGACGGGCTCATAAAACGGGTTTAGGTTTTTTTGGGATGATTCAGGCGTGAGTGAACGCGCCTGATTGGAGATCGGAAAGCACTATAACATAGTACTCGCTCGCCTGAAACGGTCAAGGGGTGGATGGGATGTGTAAAGACAGTGCATAAACTGTGGATGAAATTGTTCGCGATTGGACAAAGCTATGGGCCCGGGGCGCTATGCTTGACGCTTGTGGTTTTAAATGTTATCATTTTTAACAAACAACAAACAATAGATAACACGGAAATAAAATTATGCCTAAACGAACATATCAACCAAAAAAAAGAAAACGCGCCAAAGTTCACGGTTTTCGCCGCCGGATGCGGAGCCGCCGTGGACGAGAAGTCCTCGCACGCCGTCGCGCTAGAGGGCGCAAACGTTTGACTGTGTAACGCATTCAGGCGTTCGCATTATTATGCTGTCCGCCAAGTTTCGCCTTCGTCAAGATAAAGATTTCACCCGGGTTTTCCGGGGCGGCCGGCGTGCAAGCGCCGGTCTTGTTTTGATTACCTTCAGTCCCAATCGTCTCCGTGAGCCGCGTTATGCAGTGGTTGTCGGCACCAAGGTTTCCAAACGCGCTGTTGTTCGGAATCGCTTAAAACGCCGGATTCGCGAGCAGTTACGTCTTTTGATTAAAGATAAAGTAGTCCGTGGCGGTTTTGACGCGATTGTTTCCGTCCGTCCCGGAGCAGACAAGCTTAGAGCCGCCATCTTGGAAGCTCAAGTTGAAGCGGCCTTGATTAGAGCCCGCCTGCTTTAAATATGCTTAATTTAGGTAAAAAAATAGCACTTTTGGCTATTCGCGGCTATCAGAAAACGTTTTCATTTGATCACGGGCCTCTGCGGCCGCTATATCCCCACGGATATTGCAAATTTTATCCATCGTGTTCAGAGTACAGTTATCAATCTATTCAAAAATATGGGGTTTTTAGGGGTGGTTTTAGGGCCATTTGGCGAATTTGCCGATGTAATCCATGGAGTCAAGGCGGAATTGATGGGGTCTAAATTAAACACGGCCATTTTTAAATCTTTTGAGCATTAGTGGATGCATTAAACCATTGGTGCCAAGGAGGGTTTTCATTCCTGGTTTCCATGGTCGGCCTTGGAAATCAGTGACCATGCCACCGGCCTCACGCACGAGGCAAATACCGGCGGCCACATCCCATGGTCGGACGTCCGTTAAAACAATCACATCAGCGCGCCCCGCGGCCAAAGCGGAAAGCTCTATCCCGGCCGAGCCAAACTGCCGGATTTTGGAGTGATATTTTTGCATTGTGCGCAGAAACTTAAAATAAGTGCGCCATCCTTCCGGCGAGTAACCACTGCAAGTCAAGGTCATCGCGCTTTGAAGGTCATTTCTTTTGGAAACATGCAGACGGGTTTTTTTGTTTCCGCGATTTTTTTCTAAAAGCCATGCGCCTTTTCCCTTCTCCGCCAGGTAAAATTCATGGTGCGTCGGTATACTAATCACTCCAACACGGAAGTCACTATCATAAAGTCCGAGGCAGGTAGAAAAATTGGTAAGGCCATAGGCAAAATTGGTAGTGCCGTCCAGCGGATCAACATACCAGACGCGTTTTCCCGGATTGTCCACCATCGCCGCTTCTTCGGAAATGATATCGTCATTCGGAAAGGCCTTGGTGAGCAGTTTGATCATCAAATCATTGCTTTCCTTGTCCGTCTTGGTCACGATTTCATGATGCGCTTTGTAATCGTGTTTGGAATTTCCGGCGCGACGGAATTGTTTGAGAATTAAATGATCGGCGGTAACAGAAATGTTGAAAGCGATTTGAAGTTCATTGGACATAAGGAGGAAGCTGGAGACAGGAATCCAGAAGATGGAATGTATGCGGGCGCGCATCTCTATTTGTTCGACACGGGTCCCGCGCCTTGTCTGAAAATAACATCAAGGTGGCGCAAACCCATGTCTCACAAACCCATGTCTCACAAACAGAGATGCGCGCCCTTAATAGGGCTTTATATTCCAGCTTCTAAACTCCAGCTTCCATTTTACTCCTCACCGCCGTCTCTTTCAAAACTTTCATCAGTTTGCGGTTCACAAACATTCTCTTAATGTAATCTTGCACGTCTGGATCTTTGAGCCGTTCTTCAATTTGCGGATTATCGTGATAGGTCTCGCGGACGCGATCCATCTCCTCTTTCATTTCTTCGGCCGAGACCTCAATCCGCTCTTTTTCCGCCAAGACCCGCAAAAGCAAAGCCCCTTTAACGCGATCCAGCGCCCCTTTCCCAAATTGTTCGGCAATTTCCGCTTCCGTTTTTTTGATGTCGGAGAGATATTTTTCAAAAGTGACGCCATTTTCCGTGAGCGACGCTTTGAGTTCATCAAACATTTTTTGTTTTTCGGCATCAATCAACACGTCCGGTATTTCACCAAAATTTGTTTTCGCGATCAGCCCATCCAGCAGTTCTACTTCCGCCGCCTGCTCGGCTTTTTGTTCGGCCTCGGCTTCCAAATTTTGACGAATCAGTTTTTGCAAATCGGCAACAGTCACTTGGCCTAAGCGTTTGGCAAAGTCATCGTTTAATTCCGGCAATTCCCGCGTGAACACATCTTTGACCGTCACTTGGAATTGCGCGTCTTTGCCGGCCAAATTTTTTTGATAATGTTCGGCCGGGAATTTCAAAGTGAAATTTTTAATGCTTCCTTTTTTGAGCCCCAAAAGCTGCTCCGGCAGTCCGGGAATGTAATACGCTTCATCCAAGAAAACCCCATGATCCTTGGTTTGTCCGCCTTCAACCGGCACATTATCAATACTGATATTCATATCCACCACAATCTTGTCGGTTTTGTCCGCCGCCTTATCAACAATCACTTCCGCGGCTTGGGATTTACGGACATTATTGATGATATTTTCAACGTCGCGGTCTTCAATTGACCGTTTCTTTTTAGTGATGGCAATCTGGCGCCAATCCGGCGGTGTTATTTTTGGCATCAGCGCCACCACGGCCATATAAATAAAAGTATTATTCGGCGCCATGGCCTTAACACTAATCTTCGGCATGCCAATCGTGGTTAGTTGTTTTTCCTTGAGCGCCTCCACAAATGTTTGCCGCACGATTGTCTCTGCCGCTTCCTCCAAGATCTTCATTTCCCCCATCCGCGCTTTGATGACATCATAACCGGCTTTGCCCGGGCGAAAGCCCGGGATGTTCGTGTGTTCGGAAAGATGCTCGGCCGCTTTTTCCAGATACGGTTCCAAATCTGACCACGGAATTTCCACGGTCAGTTCAACCCGCGATTTCGGCAGTTCTTTTTGAGTGATTTGCATAGAATGGAGGAAGAATAACAAACTCGGCGTCACTTGACAAGAGTTAAGAGTATTATTTACTTCTATGTGTTATTTAATATAGAATTATACATAAGTATCAGTGCGTCGTGGCTATAACGGCTGATCGTTATCCACATATAATTTGACATAGAGTTCTATGTTGTGAAATGCTTGTCATTGGGGTTATGTCTAAATTCACACCTTTGCCAAAAGTCGCTTCGGTGCAGGAAGTCCAAAGAAACTATCGCGGACTTTTTGATGGCGTAAAAAAATCTGACCGGCCGCTTGTGCTCTTACGCAACAATGAGCCGGACGTCATTATTATTTCCCCGGCCCTTTGGGATGAGATGTGCCACTTGGTTCAAAAGAAGGAAGAATTGGAAGTGGAAAGATTGATTCATGATCACGTCAAAACACAACTCCGGAACCAGCCGCATTTGCGCCAATCCCTGAAAAATTATTTAAAGCATTAGAGCGGGCATCAATCCCGTTCAACGGTTATTTTGCAATCAGCCCAACAATCAGAAGCGCCACGATATTCAAAATCTTGATCATTGGATTCACCGCCGGACCGGCGGTGTCTTTGTACGGATCGCCAACAGTGTCGCCGGTTACCGCCGCTTGATGAGCGAATGATCCTTTGCCGCCGTAATTTCCTTGTTCAATATATTTTTTGGCATTGTCCCAGGCCGCGCCGCCGGTGGTCATGGAGATGGCCACAAAAACGCCAGTAATAATTGATCCAACCAACAATCCGCCAAGCGCTACCGGTCCCAAGAGCCAACCAACTAAAATTGGCACGACAACCGGAATCATGGCGGGCACAATCATCTCCCGAATGGCGCCTTTGGTCACAATATCAACACAGGCGGCATAGTCCGGTTTCCCCGAGCCCTCCATAATTCCGGGGATTTCTCGGAATTGGCGGCGTACTTCTTCCACCACCGCTCCGGCCACTTTGCCAACGGCCTCCATGGCGAAAGATCCAAATAAATACGGCAGGAGCCCGCCAATAAACAATCCGGCAATCACTTTGGGGTCGCTCAAATCAAAAATTAGCGTCTTTCCGCGAATCACAAATTCTTCTGTGTAGGAAGCAAAAAGGACCAGCGCGGCGAGTCCGGCGGAAGCGATCGCGTAGCCCTTGGTAACGGCTTTGGTGGTGTTACCGACAGCATCTAAAGGATCCGTAATTTCCCGCACTTCAGCTGGCAAATCCGCCATTTCGGCAATGCCGCCGGCGTTGTCCGTAATTGGGCCATAAGCGTCAATGGTGATGATTATTCCGGCCAAAGAAAGCATGGCCACAGCCGCCACCGCGATTCCGTACAAACCAGAAAGCGTGAAAGCGCCCAAAATTCCGGCAACAATTACCAAAACCGGCAGAGCTGTGGCGCGCATGGAAACGGCCAGTCCGGCAATGATATTAGTTCCATGTCCGGTTTCCGAGGCCTTGGCAATGTGGCGCACCGGTTTAAACTTTGTTGAAGTGTAGTAGTCCGTGATTAAAACCATGAGACCGGTTACGGCAAGTCCAATCAAAGCGCTCAAATAAATTTTGACGGTGTCAGTTTGTAGCATATTCCGCGTGATTGGCCAAAAAGCAATGGCGGAAATGACTCCGGTCACAATCAATCCTTTATAGAGCGCGCCCATAATGGCGTCTTTATTTTTGCCAAGACGCACAAAATACATACCAATAATGGACGCGATAATGGCCGTGCCGCCGATCACCAGTGGAAACATCAGCGCGTTCATTGAACCCTTGAAAGTATGAGAACCCAAAAGCATGGCGGCGATAATTGTCACCACATACGTTTCAAAAAGATCAGCGGCCATACCGGCGTCGTCGCCAACATTGTCACCGACATTATCCGCAATCACGGCCGGATTGCGCGGATCATCCTCCGGAATTCCTTTTTCAACTTTGCCAACCAAATCCGCGCCAACATCAGCGGCTTTGGTGTAAATGCCGCCGCCCAATCGCGCAAAAACGGAGATGAGCGATCCGCCAAAACCGAAGCCGACAAGGGCGCTCAAGTCCCGTGTCACCCAATAAAAAATGGTGACACCGGCGAGCGCCAGACCAACAACAAGCAATCCGGTAACGGCGCCGCCTTTAACGGCGAGCCCTAGCGCTTTTTGCATTCCATGGCGAGCCGCTTCCGCGGTGCGCACATTGGCTTTAACGGAAATGCTCATGCCAATGTAACCGGCGGCCGCGGAGAGGATGGCGCCCACCAAAAATCCGACAGCAATTTTGACACCCAACGTTAGCCAAAGAATGACGGCAACTAAGAGGCCAATCACAGCCACAGTTCTGTTTTGGCGGCGCAAATATGCCCGAGCGCCCTCTTCAATAGCGCGGGCAATGGCTTGCATTCGTTCATTGCCGGCTGGTTGTTTCAAAATCCACAAAATTAACACGATTCCCCAAATGATGGCCAGAGCGCTGGCAGTCAAGGCAAAAATGAGAGCGGGCATAGGATTTAGAATATATAATTTAATATGGATAATGTTTGCGGGTGCCGCCTCCGTCTATCTGTCCGCGAAAGCAATGTGCAAATGACGTGTTCTCCAATCAAGAACGTCATTTGCACATTGCTTTCGCGACTGATACCTCATTAAGGTGTCGCAAACCCATGTCTCACAAACAGAATTACACACCCTTAACAGTGCTTATACATTTCAGCTTCCAGTCGCCAACTTCCATATTCTATATTCTAAACCCTTTCCGGTCAAGTTTTTGACTTTGAATTCAGACCTTGAAAATTCGCTGTTAGCGCGGTATCATTATCCTACTCTTTGTGCTTAAAACCGCATACAAAATCTTTCTCAAACTGCTTACTTTGCTGGTTTATGTGAAGCGGTTCATAGTGTTTGTTTTACGTTTCATCGGCCGAATCTTTTTGCGTACGGGTGAACTTTTGTTGCCGGTCGCCGTTTTGCCGGTTTATCGCGCCGCTCTTAAACTGCGTCGGGCCAGCGAGCAAGCCCCGGGCGAACACGGAATTATTTTTTGGCTGACTAATCCCGTCATTCTTGCCGTAATCGGAATAGTTTTAATGATCTCCGGCGTTGTTTTTGAAAACATCGTGCAAGCCAAGGCGACACTTACCAGTGAACAAAATAATTTAGTTTTTGATTTGGTGCCGACGGAAGAAGGAATCACGGAAGAGGCCAGTGTCATTTCCGTGCCCGTGCCGCCGCCCTCATCGTACAGTTCAGTGATTGGCGTTCCTGTCGGAACGGCGCCGGAAGAAGAAATTGAACTTGTCGGTGAAG
This sequence comes from Candidatus Magasanikiibacteriota bacterium, assembly GCA_015661005.1. GTDB lineage: Bacteria > Patescibacteriota > Patescibacteriia > Magasanikbacterales > JACTTX01 > JACTTX01. The sequence goes on along the minus strand of JACTTX010000011.1, from coordinate 5,402 downwards.
AAGGTGTGAGCGGTGTTATTAACGCCCCACTGATTGCGCCGGGCGCCGTTTCTGATCGCCGTGAAATTATAAAATACGCCGTGCAAAGCGGTGACACAATATACGGCATCGCCGCCAAGTTTGACGTTACCGTTTCCACGATTTTGCAAGAGAACGGTTTGAAACTCACATCAATTTTGCGTCCCGGCGACACACTGACGGTTCTACCGGTTTCCGGAATTTCTTATGCCGTGAAGAAAGGCGACACGCTCGCAAAAATCGCCAAGAATTTTAGCGCCGATCCCGAGCGTATTGTTGAATTTAATCGTCTCTCTGATCAAAAAGATATTGTGATCGGTGAGAAGCTGGTGATCCCGGGTGGAATCGCGCCAACTCTGCCCTCTCCAATCAGACCCGCCCCCCCGCCAGTCGGTTTCCGCAATATTGCCGCCCCGCCTTCTTCAGCCCAAGCGCGCGCCGCCGGCTTTATTTGGCCAACCACGGGCCGCGTTATCACTCAATACTTTAGGGGCCGTCGCCATACCGGCATTGATATTGACGGTGATTATTCCTCACCAATTTATGCCACGATTGACGGGGTTGTGGAATTCGCCGGTTGGAACAAGGGTGGCTATGGTCTCATGATTTTGATTGATCATGGCAACGGAATAAAATCGCGCTATGCGCATAACTCACGGCTCTTCGCCCAAAAAGGCGATTACGTTTCCAAGGGTCAAACCATTGCCATGGTTGGCACGACCGGTCGCTCCACCGGCACGCATTTGCACTTTGAAATTATTGAGAACGGAAAATACGTGAATCCGTTTAAGTATGTCCGTTAGGTTGGCGGAACATTATGGCCTCGGCAATGTGCTCACTTTGAATTTTTTTTGTGTCAGCAAGATCGGCAATGGTTTGCGCCACTTTGATGGCGCGGAAATATCCGCGGGCGGAAAGATTTAATCGCTTGGCGGCTTCGCGTAAAAGTTTTAACGCATCATCGGTAAGCATGCAGAATTCACGCACCATTTTTGAAGAGAGTTCGGAATTGGAAAGCGCGATTGGCGACGCGTCGGAATCCGCTTGCAAAGAAAATTTATCTCCCGCTCGCGCCCGCTCGCGAGCGCGCATTCGTACGCGAGCCTCGATCACGCGTTCGCGAACTTGCGCCGACGTCTCCCCTATTTGTGTTGATTCCAGATGTTCATATTCCACTCGCGGCACAGCCACATGCAGATCAATTCGATCCATTAATGGGCCGGAAATTTTTTTCTGATATCTGATGATGGTCGTCGGACTGCAATCACATTTCCCGGATGCGTCTTCAGCGTAGCCGCAGGGGCAAGGATTATAAGAACCGACGAGCAAAAATTTTGCCGGGTAACTCACCGTGGCAAAGGAGCGGCCAATCGTGACTTGACCGTCTTCAAGCGGTTGGCGCAATGCTTCCAAAGTGGCATGGGAAAATTCCGGCAGTTCATCCAGAAACAACACGCCGCGGTGCGCCAGAGAAATTTCTCCGGGGCGGATGTGTGTCCCGCCGCCAAGCAATGACGGGAGTGAGGAAGTGTGATGTGGTGAACGGAATGGTCGCGATGTTAATGGAAAGGATTCCGATTTGAGCAGGCCGGTCACGGAAAAAACCGAGGCGACTTCCAATGCTTCTTCTTCAGACAATGGCGGCATGATGGTTGGCAAGGCCCGGGCGAGCATTGTTTTACCGGAACCTGGCGGGCCGTGAAACAAAATGTTGTGGCCGCCGGCGGCGGCAATTTCCAAAGCGCGCCTGGCGCCGGACTGTCCGCGAATATTGGCTAAATCATTGTCAGTTACAGTAGCCAATCCACCCTTATCGCCAAATGGTCGGCCGATAAATGGTGGTAGGTTGCTCTTATTTGCCAAGTGATCAATTAGTGAACTGATATTATTGATCGCAAAAACTTCTAAACCGGTTGCGCTCGCGGCCTCAAACGCGTTATCTGCGGGCACAAACAGCTGGTCAAACCCGCGTTTTTTGGCTTCAAGCGCCACCGGCAGAACCCCTCGGACCGGCCTGACTGAACCATCAAGCCCCAATTCTCCAATGAATAAGGCTTTTTTGAAATTAAATTTCAGTTTTAGCGCCGCTGTCAAAATAGCCACCGCGATTGGCAAATCATAAGCCGGGCCAACTTTGCGCAGGTGCGCTGGCGCTAGATTCACGGTAATTCTCCGCGAATTCGGGAAATCCAGTCCGGCATTGCGCACACCAGCGCGCAAGCGCTCACGGGCCTCTTGAACCGCCATATCCGGAAGTCCAACCACAGTAAAGCCCGGGAATCCTGAACTTAAATCCGCCTCAACCTCCACGATTTCCACACTCAAGCCGCAAAGCGCGGCGGAAAGACATTTTGAGAGCATACCTCCTTAGATTAACTTGATTAAGATTTAGTTTGGTTATTTTCATTGTCCATAGCGCGTCTGATTGGCCAAAACATCATTACTATTGCCAGTAAAATCATTCCATCTGATAAATTAAAGACGCCATGCCAAATCCGAATGTAGTCAATCGTGATTTTGTGGAATAGACGATCAATAAAATTACCGAGGGCGCCCAAAAAAAGCACACAACAAAGCCCGGCGATGCCAAAATGTTTGAGACGGCAAGCGTGAATGGCGAATGCGCCAACAAGAGCAATAATTATTCCCGAAACTATGAGAACGCCCCAATGCGGCGCGGGCAAAGAGAAAGCAATCCCCGTATTTCTATATAGCTCTATTCCAAAATAGCGCCAACCAAGCATTTTTTCTCCCGGTGCCAGCGTCCGCACCACATATTCCTTAATAAAACGATCAATCAAAAAAGCCCCGACTGAAACGGCGCTTATATAAATCAGAAATTTTTTCGTCATATCCCTCCTTTTTTGGCCTATTATAGCCATTGAATTATTTTCTAAACCTCTTGAGTGATTGCTTTCTTGCAGGAAACGTCAGTATTGGAAGTTGGTCTGGCCCGCAGACGCTTTTCATCAATGACATTTCCACAATATTTGCAGATTCCATAAGTACCTTGCTCAATTCTTGAAATGGCGCCATTCACATCCCTTAATTCCGATTCCAATGTGTCTTCAAGTTGAAGATTGGTGTCATAAGTTGCCACTTCTTCTGCATTTTCATCTTCACCCTCTCCGTAGGCCGGAAAGATCGTGTTAAAATCACCGGCTTTAGCCGGGTTCTTCACCGCAAATTGTTCAAGTTGGCGCACGATTTTATCTTTTTGGTCGTTTAGCGCTTTTTTTATCTCATCAAGGAAGTCCTGTGAGTACGGCGTTTTCATAAGAAAATTATTATGAATACTTGAAGTATATCATTAAAAAAAAGACCGTCAAGGGACGGCTTGTAGAAGCGCACGATAAAGGCAAAACCTTTATAAATGCAAAGCGGGCATCCGAGGCCCAATTCATTTGTATTGATAAGGCTGGTATGCCCGCGTGCCCTAGGGCACGCTACGATTCGCCTTTTGGCCGGCGACCAGTGTTACACAGGTCATAGGACAAGTGGCAAATCGTAACAGCGCTTCCTAGAGCGTTGTTGAATCACTTCCACCGTTCTTTGGCATGGTACTGCAATGGGTAGCAGAACCGGCCAATTTCGTGTTTATCTGTCCGAAGACAGGTAAACGCGGAGCCGTTATGGCTGAAAGAGCAGTGAAAGCGAAGAGAGTGAGTCGATCGACGCACGTCTCTCAATGCGCGATCATGAATTGCAAAGAACTAAACACAAGTATACACGATAAAGACGACTATGTCAAGAAAAACGATGTATGAAAAATGATTTTGCTTGATTGTGCGAAAAAATTGTGAAAATGTTTATACTATTCTATACAATCGTGAAAATTGTGTGCACTTTATCCACAGTTATGCACATTTCTCCACAGGTTTATCCACAGCTCATTCTAATTGTATAGAGTAGTTTATACAAAAATTGACATTTAGTGTTTTTTAATGTATAATAGTTGTTGATAAATTGTTCATTTGCTCCTTTTTATGACCAACACCGAACATTATTCAAAAAAATTAAGAATTTCTGCAAAACTGCGAAATTTTTTTGTTATAGGTATTGCCGTTGTGATGTTGGTCATATCTCAAAGTGAAGTTGTGGCCTCTGTTGGACAAAGTCAGAAGGCGGTTGTTAAGCGGCACAATTATTCATTTTCTGAATCTCTATTCCGTTCCATTAGGGAGGATGCGGAATTTTTGCGCTTTACAGGCAAACTAATGGTTGATTCGGTGGCATCAGTTGGCAAGGGCTTTACACGAGCTCTTTCTGATGATTATCAATTTGTGAAAGATAGTGTTGCGATATTAGCGCCGACACAGGTCGTGAATCAGGTAAATGCCAGTCCAGTCAGCCGAGCAACTTTTAATCCCGTTACCAACGTGTCGTCTTGGCGGCAACCGAAAATCGCATCAACATCAGGGTCATTAGCGCTTTTTGCAAAAAATTCAGGATCAAAGACAGTGAGTGCGATAAATAAACCTGCGATCATTCAGAACGTCCAGACCGTGACCGTCCCGACACCATTAGCAACAGTAAGTGCATCAAAACCAATCAAGGCATCGGCAACTGCCACCTTTGATGAACTAATTGTTAAAACTTTGAGAGTTGAGGGCTCGGGAAATTTCACCGGCGCGATTCTTCAGGGTTTGCCAGTCGCTTCCGCGCCAGCATCAACTAATGTTATTTATTACAAGCAAGATAATGTTGCACAAACCGGCACTGTGATTGGCGCTTCTTTTGGTGGAGTGGCCCAGGACTGGGGAGTTGGTCGCGATCTTAATGTTTCGCATGGTGCGATCTTGGGTACTGGATCTGGCGACTCATTAACCATTAACGCGGCAACCACGTTTAACGCCAATGCCTCTCTTACGGGTAATTTTTCGGCTTCGGGAAATGGCACCTTTTCAACAACGACGCTTAAGAATGCCGTTGTTTTTGATGGCTCAACCACCGGCACGATTGCCGGAACGCCAATTTCGGATACCGCCGGTAATTCCACAATCGTTATTCGTTCAAACGCCGCCATCTCCGGCGCTGACCTTCTTCGTGTTGTTGAAGGTACTGACCCCTCAACCAACATTCGTTTTTCCATCGATAATGCTGGTAACGTTGGGGTTGCTACCACCACACCGGGCGCTTCAGCCAAATTTGGCGTTGCCGGTGTCAGTTATTTGGGCGGCAACACTACTGTTGAAGGCGCCTTGACCGTCACGGGGACTTTCACCTCTGGCGCTCTCTCTGTTGCCGGTCATCTCACTCCAACCATCAACGACACTTATGACCTTGGCACCACTTCAACACCTGTTCGCTGGCGTTATGGCAATCTTTCACAAGGTCTTCTTGTTTCCGATGGTACCAACACCTCCACTCTTGGCCGCACCTCT
>JACTTX010000033.1 GCA_015661005.1 Candidatus Magasanikiibacteriota bacterium | reverse complement strand
ATGCGCGTGACCGATCCGCAGAAAAAATTACTTTGGCGGTCAGCCATTTTTTTGATCACGATTACCGCTGTATTTTTGCGTTGGCGTTTGCTTTTAAGCATGGGCTCACTTTGGGGTGATGAGGCATTTACCACCCATTTTGCGGCCATTCCGCTTAAGCTCGGACTGGCTTATCTCTCCTATGACACGCATCCGCCTCTCCATTATCTCCTCGTTCATTTTTGGTTTCTGATTTTTGGTTCCTCGGATATTGCCCTGCGCGCACTTTCAATTGTTTGGTCAGCGCTTTGGATTCCACTCATCATTGCTCTTGGCCATCTGTTCTTTAATCGCACCGTAGCTCTCGTTGCTGGTCTTTTTTCCGCCTTATCTCCATTGATGATTTATTACGGCGTTGACGGTCGGATGTACGGATTGCTGATTCTTCTATCCACGGTGTCAATGTTTTTCTTTTGGAAATGGGCAGGAGCCGAGGAGTCGCCAACAATCCCCCCGTCTTCAAAAATTGCAACATCAAAAAACCGCTCGTTTTTTTGGTGGCTGTTTTTTTCTTCGGCGTTAGTTTTAACGCATTCAACCGGCGCGGCGGCGGTGGCGGCTCAAGCAATTTTTTTATTCGTTCGCCATTTCAAAAATTTACGCCAGCTTTTCTCTGTTCGCCGAATGATTTTTGGTTTTCTGATTGTCGCTACAATTTTTTTGCTGTGGTTTATTCCGACGGCGCAAAAAAGATACGCCAATTCAAGCGCCTCCCAAGAGTGGCAGTTTTCAAGTGAAGGGGACACCATTTGGAACATCAGCCAGTCAATTTTGTGGCTACCAGCCGGTGAACTGGAAAGCGCTGTTGGCATTATCGTAGCGCTCGCATTTTTACTTGCGGCGTTTTCCCGCGTTCGCGCGGCACCGGTTCAGCTGATTTTAATTTGGACGCTTGCCGTTCTCATTCCATTTTCTTTCGTTCCGCACATTGTCCCGCGATTCATTATGGCGGCCGCGCCGGCGATTATTCTGTTGGCGGCGTTCGGATTGACTTCGTTGGTGGAGCGCGTTCGCCAGAAAAAAATTGCCGCGGTAATCATAACCGCGGGAATGCTGATGGTGTTTTATTTAATGTCGTCAGGCGTGGTGGTGATGTTTGGCGAGCGGCTCTACAACTGGGATCGCGCGGCGGCGTGGATTATGGCGCGGGAGAAAACGGATGATCTCTTAGTCCACGGTTGGTTTGGAAATCAGATTCCGCTCGGGAGATATTTGCGCGGCGAGCGTAAAATTACTTCGTTCTATCCTTTCAAGGATCATCTATCTCTTGAAGACGCTTATGTCCGTCACATCAGTCAGCTCACGATTAAAGAAAGCGCGCTTGATGAATTTTTGAATCTGGCCGGAGAGAACCGTCGAATTTTTTTTATGCCCGGCATGCATTTGGTCATTGAAGGCGATGGCGAAACGCTTTTCGGCACCAAAAGCATTGCCCGGCAATTGGAATGGTGGACGGAGAGAGGATGGAAAGTTATGGACGAGTTTCCCTTTGACGGCAAAACGGCGCCGGTGTGGTTGTTGGAAAGGTAAATTATTCAACTGGTCATCTGCAAAAGCGTCTCGAGCGCGTTCGGCACTTCATTAACGCCATCCTTTTTTGTAAAGTGTCCGCGTCCGTGTTCAATAATTGTTTTCGCGCCCAGCCGCTTGGAAAAAATATCGGCATTCAGCACCGGTACGTAATGATCATTATCTGAAAAAATCGCGACTAATTGGCCGGTGCGTTCTTTAACTTTGTCTGTATCAATTGGTGTCTCAAGCCACGGTGCGGCAATTGGCTTTTCTTCCTCGGCAAGATCGGTCAGTTTAAAGAAACCGGCGACAAAGACCGCACCTCCGGTTTTAACGCTCGGCGGTAGTGATTCAAAATATCTCACGATTGTTTGACAACCAATGCTATGTCCAACAAAAAATGTATTTTCATCCGGCGTGCCGACAATTTTGGCGAGGGTCGGCACCCAATTTTCTATTTTGGGAGTTTCTGTTTCCGGCATGGATGGCGTCAAAACTTCAAAGCCGCGACTCGTCAGTTCATTTTTGAGCCAAGGGATCCAATGACTCGTGCCATTATCACCCCATCCGTGAATGATGAAGACGCGTTTTTGTGTCATAAATTTTTTGGTGCCGCGGGAGAGAGTCGAACTCTCATGAGGTTGCCCCCGCGGGATTTTGAGTCCCGTGCGTCTACCAGTTCCGCCACCGCGGCACACCAATATTTTTACTCCAAAGAACGCCAGAAAGAATGCCAGCATCACACTATTCGCCAACAGCATACCGCAAATCCGTCCGCTGGTCAATCGCGTTCCATTTTGATACAATGACCGCGATATGGCGCATCTGATTGCGGTGGTGAATCAAAAAGGCGGCGTTGGAAAAACCACCACGGCCGTGAATTTGGGCGCCGGTTTGGCGGACGTCGGCAAGCGCGTGCTTTTGGTTGACATTGATCCGCAGGCCAATGCCTCGGCGGGCTTGGGCATTGATCATCGCGCTTTGACGGTTGGTATTTATGACGCGCTCGTTGGCCGCGCCACTCTATCAAGCATTCTTCAAAATACGGCGCATAATTCTCTCCGCGTCGCTCCGGCCACAGCGGCGTTGGCCGGCGCCAATGTGGAACTGGTGACAACGCCGGAGCGTGAGTGGCAGTTGGAGCGTCTTCTTAAAAACGGCACAGATGATTTTGATTATGTGTTGATTGATTGTCCACCATCGCTTGGGCTGCTGACCGTGAATGGACTTGTGGCCGCGGATCAAGTGCTGATTCCCATCCAAACCGAGTACTACGCTCTTGAAGGATTGGGACAACTTTTGGATACAGTTCGTCTGGTGCAGGACAATTTGAAACCGTCGCTTTCTATTTTGGGCGCGGTGATGACCATGTTTGACGGCCGCAACAAACTTTCCAAAGACGTTTTTGATGAGGTCTACAAATTTTTTCCGAACAAAATTTTTCGCACCGTGATTCCACGGAATGTCCGTTTGGCGGAAGCGCCGAGTTTCGGTAAAAGCATTTTGCATTATGACAGCGCTTCGCGCGGCGCCAAAGCTTATCGCGATTTCTCCCGCGAGATTTTGGATTTTTTTGAACCGCCATTGGAACCGTCGGCTATAGATACGCCAGTTGCTACGGCTTCTGTGGTTGATCCTGCAGATTCTGCAATTGCCAATTTTACTGTATAATAAAGGATAACATGAAACATAAAACATTTTTTTAAAGGTATGCGGCCCATGGTCGCACCTGTTTTATGTTTAATGTTTTATGTTTAATTTTTTTCTATGCCTCTCGGTAAAGGTTTGAGTTCCTTAATTCCCAGCCGTCAAGAAAATGCCGCCATCATGGCGCATGCTTCGGATCGCGTCTGGCAGATACCGATTTCGGAAATTGTTCCCAATCCCCACCAGCCGCGCAAAACCATGAAGCATGATGAGATGGAAGATTTGATTGCTTCGATGAAATCCCACGGCATTTTGGAACCGCTGATTGTCTCGGAACTCGCGGACGGCGCTTATGAAATGATTGCCGGTCATCGTCGTTTGCAGGCGGCAACCTATCTTGGATTGGCCACCGTTCCTTGTGTTGTTCGCGTTGCTAAGGAACATGAAAAATTGGAAATTGCGCTCATTGAAAACGTTCAGCGCTCCAATTTGAACGCCATGGAAGAAGCGTTTGCCTACAAACGACTTTTTGATGAGTTCGGTTTGACGCACGAGGAAATTGCCAAACGCGTCGGCAAACAGCGCTCCACGGTTTCCAATATGCTACGGCTTTTGGATTTGCCGGAGGAGATTCAGAAAGCGCTGGTTGAGGAAAAAATAAATATTAGCATTGCCAAGGCCCTGATGTCCTTGCCCACGCACGGTGAACAGCTCCGAATGTTTCGTTCAATGATTCACAAGGAGATGAATTTGGCGGACGTCACCGATGCTGTCGGGCGGGCGGCCGAGCACAAAGGTTTTTCTCGCAAAGATCCGCTGGTTATGGATTTTGAAAAACGTCTGCGCGAGCGTTTGGCTACCCGTGTGGGCATTACGGAAAAAGGCGGGAAAGGGAATATCAAAATATCTTTTTACTCGCGAGAGGAATTGAACGGAGTTTTAAAAAAGTTGCTGGGGGAGTGAAGTGGTAAAAGGTGCGAAAGTTTCCTTTGTGAGATAGCCCGCAGCCGAGCGGGCTTGGTGTCGCGAGCCCATTGGGCGAGCGACGAGCGAGGCGAGGACAAATAAGCGAGCGTGCCCGCTGGAGGCGCGCGAAGCACTGTCGAACAAAGGAAACTTTCGCACCTATCTATCTTCTCCCCGGCAAAACTTTTTTAATCCATCCGGTCAATGAACTGCGCGCATATTGCCGCACGCAATTTTTAGCATGACTGGTTTTTACAAATTTCAACCAATCCGCGTTCGGGCCTTTGCGCGAGCGATCGCGAATAATTTCCACAACATCTCCGGATTTTAATGGCCGCTCCAGCGTTACCAGTTGGTCATTAACCCTGGCGCCCATACATTGGTTGCCCAAATCCGTGTGGATCATATAGGCAAAATCAACGGGTGTGGCTTCTTCCGGCAGATCAATGACATCGCCTTTGGGCGTAAAAACGAAAATTCGGTTCCTAAAAACGTCAATTTTGAGCGTCTCCAAATCTTGCAGACGTTTCATGGCTTCTTTCTGAATTTCCGCCAACTCAATGACCCACTGTAATTTTTTTGGCGGCGCCTTGGAACCGCCTTCGTCATAATGCCAATGGGCGGCAATACCGTACTCCGCTTCCTCATGCATTTCTTGGGTGCGAATTTGAAACTCCACCACTTGTCCATCTTCGCAGAACACGGTGGTGTGCAGTGATTGATAACCGTTGGGTTTTTGTTGAGCAATGTAATCCTTGATTCGTCCTTTGAGCGGCCGCCACAATTTGTGAATGATGCCGAGCGCCGCGTAACAAGCGGCAATGTCTTTGACAATAATGCGCAAAGCGATTAGATCGTGAATTTTGGTGATGTCTTTGTCGTATTTTAAGAGTTTGAGATAAAGTGAATACAAACGTTTGGTTCGTCCGTGCACGGAAATTGTCTCAATCCCTTCCAAAACCAATTCGTCCGCGAGTTTTTTGCGGATACTTTCCACATACGCCTCTTTTTCTTTGAGATAGGGTTCGGCCAAACCCTTGACCCACAGATATTCTTTGGGGTAGACGTATTTGAACGCTTCGTCCTCAATCAAGCCCTTCATCTCACCCATTCCCAAACGATTGGCGATCGGCGCATAAATTTCCAGCGACTCCAAAGCAATGCGGTATTGTTTTTTTGGTTCCAGTGATTCTAAGGTGCGGAGATTGTGGAGACGGTCAACAAATTTGATCAGAATAACGCGCACGTCTTCAGCCATCGCCACAAACATTTTACGCAGATTTTCAATATATCTTTCCACGCCGCGATATTTTATTTTTCCGAGTTTGGTGACACCGGCCACCAAATGGGCCACTTCATCGCCGAAATTTTTTTGAATATCCGCGATAGTCATGGCCGTATCCTCCGGCACGTCATGGAGAAGGGCGGTCACAATGAGCGGCAGATTCATATTCATCTCCGCCAGAGTGATGGCCGCATTCATGGGATGGATAATGTAAGGTTCCCCGTTTTTACGCAATTGTCCGTGATGAGCGTCATTGGCAAACTCAAAAGCCAGCCGAACCATGGACGTGTCCGCATTGGGCCGATACTTTTTGATGGTCGTTTCCAGCGTTTGATAAAGGGTTTCCGCGATCATAAGGGCACCATGTATCGTAACGCTATCGCCGTAAATTTTCAAGAACGGTTGATTCTGTTATGCTGATGATGTGTATCGCGTTTATAAAATTAGCGTGTTCACAGCCGTGGCGATTTTAACAGCCGCGTTTTTTCGGTTTAATTTTAATTGGGCGGATGACGGGTTGAACAAAACGGTCGAGGCCGTCAATATTTTGGCGGTAGAAAATATTAGACCACCATCACTTCCCAACTCTGAAGATACTAACACTGAAGAATGGTCGTTGGCCGTCGTCGGCGACGTCATGCTCGCTCGCAAAGTTGGTAAGATTATTCGTGAACGGGGTGCAACATCAACCGTGGCGTTGATCGCGCCGGTACTCCATGAGAGCGACGCCGTCTTTGGAAATCTGGAAAGCGTCATTTCGGACCTTGGCGCGGCCATTAAAAAAGAAATAGTTTTTCGCGCCGCCACTTCCACTATGGATGTTCTGACGCAAGCCGGTATCGGGCAGATTGGCTATCCTTTGGCCGTTCCCGTTTACATAAATGTGCGCGGACACCAAACAGCTTGGTTTGCTTTTGACGACACCGGTCACAAACTGACGGTCAAAATAATTGCGGAAAAAATTAAAACTGCCAAAATGAAGGCCGAGGTGGTGATCATTTCATTGCATTGGGGCAATGAATATCAAAAGAATGCCACTAAACATCAACGCGATTTGGCGCACGGATTGATTGACGCCGGAGCGACACTCGTTGTCGGACATCATCCACATATTATTCAAGGGCTGGAGCAGTACCAAAACGGTTTAATTTTTTACTCGCTTGGGAATTTTCTTTTTGATCAGGATTGGAGTGAAGAGACCCAGCGGGGATTGCTTGGCCAAATATATTTTCAGGGCAATACTATCCGCGATTTGAAAATTTTACCGCTTGACCTCCATAATCAGAAGGTGAGGGTGGCGTCCGGAACGCAACGGACGGCGATTTTGAAAGCCGTAACCGAACGCAGTTTTGTAACGCCTTCTTCAACTTTGCTGAATCAGGCGCTCGTAAAGAGATAACAGTTTGGCCGTCTGATCGGAAATGGAATAATCTTGGGCGCGGGCCGCCGCCTCCAAGCTTTTATTTTGCCAAAGCTTTGGGTTACGCCACAAGGCCAAAATTTTTTCCGCAAACTCGTCGGTGTCTTCATTAGTCAGAAATCCGCCGCGATTTTTTGCCAGAATATCTGCCGTGCCGTTCCCGGTAACGGCCACGGCCGGAACGCCGCTGGCTAGCGCTTCAATAATCACCAGACCTTGCGTTTCTGTTTTGGAAGCGAATAAAAAAAGTTTTACTTTCCGGTAAAGTGAAAAAATTTCTCCATGGTTGAGATAACCGGCAAAAAATACATCATTACCAAGCCCGGCCCGACGCGCCGCTTCCCGCAAATGATTTTTTTCCGGCCCATCGCCGATCAGTAAAAATTTGATCGGGCAATTTTGTTTTTTGACCAACGCCACGGCCGCCAAAAGAAATTCAATATTTTTTTCTCGGCCTAAACGGGAGGTGGTGGCAACTAAAAAATCCCCAGCGGCAATGCCAAAATTTTTAAGCCAGTCGTCACCGCCTCCACTTTCTCCCATCCGGCAGATCTTTTTCAAATCAACACCGGTCGGCAAAACATTGATCGGCCGGACAACGCCGTAATTTTTAAGCGTAGTTTTTATTTCCGTTGAAGGCGCAATGATGGCCGTGTGGACATTTAGAAATTTTTTGGCCAAAAGGCGAGCGGCGGTTTTGGTGGCCGCCCTTGGCAGATGCGCATAATGAACATATTCCTCATAATGCGTGTGGTAGGTGTGGACAAGCGAGAGTCCGCGGGCGCGGGCCAGCCGCACGCCTAAGCGCCCAAGGGTGAAAGGCGTTTGCGTGTGAACGATGTCTAAAGGCAATGACAGAAATTCTTTTTTGAGGCGCGGCCAATATGCCAAGCGATATTCTTTTTGTCCGTAAAAAGGAACGGACGGAAAAAGCCAGAGGCGTTTCTCCAGTCGCGCCTCATATTTTATTTTTTCATTGGGCGCAAAAATGTAGACCTGGTGTCCAAGTCGTTCCAATTCCGCACGATATGTTTCAATTGAGACAACGACGCCGTTAATTTGCGGGTTGTATGTATCCGTAAAGATACCAATGTTCATAACCCGTCGGCGCGCATTTTACTCTTATGCTCGGCCAACAATATTGATGGCCGTTTTGAGGGTGGTTTCTTTTTCGGCCAGCGCTTGGAGCGTTTTGGCGTCGGTTTCACCGGACGCCTTAAGCGCTTCAATGTCAGCCATTAATCCATCGCGAATTTCTTTCCAGTTCATTTTCTTAACTTCCTGCGCCACCGGCGTTTCCCGATGTATCCGCTCAATTTCTCCTCCTTCACTGCGACGAAAATATCCAGCGTTTCTTTGTTCCATATTTATGATGTTTTTGAATAATCACACTGACTGCATTTAATCATACCTTTGGCGCCAAAAACCAGCAAGGACGCACAGTTCGGGCATTTTTCTCCGGTTGGTTTGCTCCAGAGCGCAAAGTCGCACTCCGGATAACGGTTGCAGGAATAAAAGGTCTTGCCGCGCTTGGAACGTTTCTCAATTATTTCTCCCTGTCCGCATTTGGGGCAGGCCACGCCGGTTTTTTTTTCAATATTCACGATAGTTTTGCACTCCGGATATCTTGAGCAAGACAAAAATGGTCCGAAGCGTCCGACCTTGACGACGAGCGGCGCGCCGCAGGTTGGGCATTTTTTGTCCGTCACTTCCGGCGGCGGCGTCTCCTCCACCTCTCCATTTTTTCCCAGATTTTTGGTGTTTTTGCATTCCGGATAACCGGTGCAGGCCAAAAATTTTCCGAATCGCCCGATTTTCACCACCATCGGTTGGCCGCATTTTTCGCAGACCTCGCTGGTGGCCGTTTCCGTAATTTCTTTTTTGGTCAGCTCACTTTCTTTTTTGGTCAGATTTTCTTTGAACGGGCCGTAGAAATCGCGGATGACCGGCTCCCATTCTTTTTTTCCTTCGGCCACATCATCAAACGTCTCTTCCATCTTGGCGGTGAATTCATAATCAACAATTTGCGGAAAATGTTCCACCAATAGATCATTGACCACGAAAGCAATGTCCGTGGGCGCCAAGCGTTTTTTTTCATCGCGCAGAACATAACCGCGATCCTCAATGGTGGCAATGGTTGGGGCGTAGGTGGAAGGCCGACCAATGCCGTGCTCTTCCAAAATTTTTACCAGGGTGGCGTCCGAATAACGGGCCGACGGCTCCGTGAAATGTTGTTTTGGTGTGATGGTTTTTGCTTCAACCGCGTCACCCTCAAGAAGATCCGGCAAAACATTTTCTTTTTGTCCTTCCGGATAAATTTTCAGGTAGCCGTCAAAAAAAATTGTGGAGCCGGTGGCGCGGAAAGTGTACGCGGCCGCCCGGGGTTGCCCATTGGTCCCATTGATGATGTCAACGCTGGTGGCGTCAAACTCCGCCTCCGGCATCTGCGTGGCCAAGGCGCGACGCCAGATTAAATCATAAAGTTTGTGTTGGCGCGGATCCAATTCTGCGCGCAATTCGTCCGGCGTCCGGCTGACTTCCGTTGGGCGGATGGCTTCGTGCGCCTCTTGGGCCATTTTTGATTTGGTTTGGTAGACGCGGGCGTGGCCGAGTTGGTATTTTTTTCCGAATTCGGAACCAATGAACTCCTGCGCATCGGACAAAAATTTCTCGGCCATATTGACCGAATCGGTGCGCATATAAGTAATGTAGCCCTGTTCGTAAAGTTGTTGGGCCAGCATCATGGTCTGTTTGGCGGAGTAGCCGAGCTTATTGTTGGACTCTTGTTGCAAAGATGAAGTGGTGAAGGGCGGAGCCGGCGCGCGCTTGACCCGTTTTTTTTCCACGCGGGAGACGTTATACGCCGCGCTGGCCAGATCGCGCAAAATTTTATTGGCCGTCTCCCCATTTTTTATTTCCAACTTGTCCAATTTTTTTCCGTCAATGGCGTGAAGGACGCCAGAAAAATCCGGCGCGGCTCCGGATTTTTCAAAAAGCGCTTCAATGGTCCAGTATTCTTCAGCGACAAATTTTTGGATTTCCCGTTCCCGTTCAACAACCAAACGCACGGCCACGGATTGCACGCGGCCGGCGGAAAGTCCTTTGGCCACTTTATGCCACAGAAATGGGGAGAGTTCGTAGCCAACCAAACGGTCTAAAACGCGCCGCGCTTGCTGGGCGTCAACCAAATGCAAGTCAATTTTCCGCGGCTCACGAATGGCGTCTAAGATGGCGCTTTTGGTGATTTCATGAAAGGTGATGCGTTTTAATTGATCTGCCGGCGTTTCCAAAATTTCCGCCAAATGCCAAGAAATGGCTTCGCCTTCGCGATCGGCATCAGTCGCAAAATAGATGACATCCGCTTTGGCCGCGGCCTTTTTCAGTTCCGTGACCTGCTTCCGTTTGTCCGTGGGAATGACATAGCGCGGATGAAAATTATTTTCAATGTCAACGCCCATTTCGGATTTGGGCAGATCGCGCACATGTCCGAACGAGGACTTGATGGTAAAATTTTTGTCCAAAAATTTGGCAATGGTTTTGGCTTTAGTTGGTGATTCCACAATCACGAGGGCTTTCATAATGTTCTTAACAATAACGGATCGGTGGTGGAATGTCAAGTAATGGACAGTAATGGACAATCTCAACAAGAAATGATAAAATATAGACAAGTTTTAATACTGAAATTTTTGTTTCTCTGATTAAAA
>JACTTX010000010.1 GCA_015661005.1 Candidatus Magasanikiibacteriota bacterium | reverse complement strand
AAGGCCTTGACCACAAAGAAATTGCCTTAAAACTGCTTGAAGCAGGGAGTGGAGATGCAGTGGCTTATAACCTTGAAAAATTCCAAGGCCTTGACCACAAAGAAATTGCCTTAAAACTGCTTGAAGCAGGGAGTGGAGATGCAGTGGCTTATAACCTTGAAAAATTTGGCGGAATAAAAATGGTTGAGGAGACTTTTGATCAGTTTGAAAAGTTTTTAATTTATTTTGAATCTGATTTGAAAATTGAAGAACAGATTGTTCATAAAGAAAAAGAATATCCAAATTTGCAGGGTTTTTTGGAAAAGAAAAAGTCATGGGGTGTAAGATCTTGGGGAAAACTTATTGATTACCTGAAAGCTCAAAGCAAAGAACAGAGGATGGAAAAAATTGACTGGGAAAAGATAAGCCCTGTTTTGCAAAGCAAAATGTCCGGTTATTTAGACGGTCAAGAGACGGCTAAGATTTTAGACGGCGGGTTAAAAGAGGAATTAGAAAAAGTAACAGTTAATTATAAAGAGACAGAAAATCTTCATTCTTTGTTAAAGGAAAGGGAAATCTGGTCAGAAGAGACCGTCAAATGGTTTGGCGATTTGGAAAAAGTTTTGGGTTCCAGAGTTTCCTGGGAATATCTTCGCGATTACAACCGCCATG
The DNA here is from genome assembly GCA_015661005.1 of Candidatus Magasanikiibacteriota bacterium. Classification (GTDB taxonomy): domain Bacteria; phylum Patescibacteriota; class Patescibacteriia; order Magasanikbacterales; family JACTTX01; genus JACTTX01. The sequence continues at coordinate 42,085 of JACTTX010000010.1, read as the reverse complement.
ACGCTCTTTTCTTTATTCATGGAGCAGTAGCCAAACTGTCCAAAGATATCTTGCAGAAAATTTTGACTCAAGTTCCTTATGATACTACTGTTGACTGGCACGGCCGTGACGCTTATCAGGTTTTAGGCCAAGTTATTCAAAATTACCAGCCATACTGGGCTGAAGAATTTCAAAAAGAGAATCGTTTTGCTTCTTTTCGAGCTTTTGTCAAAGGAGTTGAACTGCGTCGGGCTCTTTCAGTTGAGGATAAAAACCAGCTTGAAGCTTTAAAAGAAGAAAATCCTGTTTTAGCGAGTTACTTAGAATCTCTTTTTTCTCATCCCACGGTTTCTACTGAAGCAGTTAAAGAATATTGGCAGAATCCTAAAGAGTTTTTAAACCGTTCTGACCAGCATGCGCCAGAAGAGCTGCATCAGGCCTTGACCCCAGCCCGCTATTTAGAAATTGGTGAAGAACGAGATAGGATTGGGATTGATCTTTTGCCGCAAGAACTGCGCGATGCTTTACCAAAAGGAATTTTAGACCGGCTTTGCCCTTTTCTTGCCTATCGCCAAGAGTTTGAAGTAAACCTAACTGACGAAGTAACCCGAAGAAAGATGCGCGAGCAGGAAGGAAAGCAGGAGGCAATCAAAACCAACCTTTTGGAGTTTTTAGCTCATGAAACAGAGAGCAGAGAAAAAAGCCAAGATAAAACGTTTGCCAGCCTGCTTAATCAGTTTCTAATCCTTTCTTTTTTAAAAGAGCCGCTTTTAAAATATTTTGAGGAAAACAAAGAACAAATTAAGGCCAGAGCATTAAAAGGCAAGGAAGAGCCTCAAAGTCAAATTGAGCGGTTGCTTGCCCTCCAGGATTATGAGTCAGGCGACGAAGCCAGAATTCATTTTACTCAAAACCGAACTAAAGAGAATTTTGAAAACTACAAATTAGAAAAGCTTTTAAATTTTTTTGCCGAACAAAAGATCCATTACAATTTAGGTTATCTTGCTTCTCGTTTCAAAGAATTACCAATTCCAGAAACCAAATTTAAAGTTGGTGATTTCTCCGGCCTTTCGTTAAAAGAAGTGTTCAAGAGGATCCAATCCGAACCTGATTTGCGGAAAATTATAAATCCAGGCAATGAAGTTTTTTCATCCTTTAGCAGTTATCTGCAAACAGAAGTTTACGGCAAGGCATTTAAGGCAGATAAAGTAACTTTAACAGCAGAAATTTTACAAAAAAGCCATCCGGCCGCAGCCACGGTTGGCGACGACACAGTCTGCTGTATGCCTTGGGGTTCAGGCAAGCATAATGAATATCTTTGGAATCCCAACTGCGGGATTATGTCTATATCTTTGGAAAGCCCTGATCCAGAAACAGGCGAGATTAAAAAAAGAGTCATTGCTCAAAGCATCTTAACCCAAGATTGGCGATATGAGCCAAAAGAGCTTGCCGCTTTATATAGTCAGGCAGAAAAAGGCAAGGTTTCTTTAACTGAAATTTTTGGTCCTGATTTTTTAGAGCGTTTTTTCAAAGAAAACCAAATTCCAGTTATTGCCTGCGACAATGTTGAAGGACAGAAGAATTTTATCAAAAGATTGATTGTCAATAATGAAACAATCATTTCCCGCATTTACAAAGAATTCTTTGAAGCCTACAAAAAAACCAATCCTAAATTTGAAAATTCACCAGTTGTTATTGGCACTGGCTATAGCGATTATCTGACCGGCCTTCCAACCGCTGAAAACCGCTATCTTCCTGCCAGTCTTGTTTCTTACACTGATAAAAAAGCAGACGAGGTTTTTTCTCTTTTCCTTGAATCAAAACCAGAAAAGCTTCCTGAACCAAAAACCGGGGTAGAAGAAATTGATTTTTCCCTGACTTTGCCGGTTGCCTATATTGAAGAAAAAACCTATGGAGCAACAGGCCATTTTGAAGGTTTGCCGGAAATCCAAAATCTTCTCTGCGCGTCTTCCATTGCCTGCGAAAAAGAAAAAATCACCCCTTTAAATCTGGGCTGGTTTGATAAAAAAGGAGTTCTGCGCGGCTATTTGCTCGCTTATCCAGCAGAAAAAGAAAGGGAAAAAGTTGTTTATGTTCATGACATTGCAGTTTTGCCAGAGTGGCAAAAGAAAGGAGTAGGCATGGAGCTTATTCAAAAAGCAGTAGAAAGAATTAATGATGATCCCAAGCTTTTAAAACTTCCCATTGAGACAAGAATGCGGGCCGGCTCTTATGCTATTATTCAAAAGTATGCAGAAAGGCTTGGTTTTAAAATTACAGCAGATGAAAAAGTTGAAGAAATGGGTGAGGAGATTCATTATGTGAGGTTGGAGAGAAAAGAATAATTGGCTCGGGCAGTGAAAATGAAAAGAGTAATTGTTAGATAACGATACGTAGTATGGAATGGTTAAAGTACTATTCTCATAGTTTTGTTTACTCACTTAAGTTGACAACTACTATGCCAATAGAGCAAAGAGGGGGACAAGGCGGTCATTCGACAACATTGGTGGAATTTAAACCAAAGACCACTGAATCTAAGCGCAAGGGACTGGAACGAGAAGAAAAAGCTGGAACCACGGAAACGGCAAAACGAGTGGCAACACCGGAAACAAAACTTGTGGGAGCTGTCGCAGAGCAGATTGAAGCGGCAATTGAAAAGCTCGGCAAAGAAAACGTTTTCGGACCTAAAGAAGTAGAGAAAACTTTTGGTGTTCATCTAGCGGAAGTCCCGGGTATTCCGTTTTCTGTTAAAGAACTTGAAAGAGCTGAGAAGCTTGGACAAATGCTTGTCTTGCGAGTGGATAAGACCGCTGACGGCACACCCATGTCATTGGAAGCCATGAACACGTTGCTGACAGAACGCTGGGAGAAAGAAGAGAAAGGAAGACTGCTTGATATGGTAGGGGGATGGAGAGAAGAAATGATCGGTGTGGATGACTTTGCTAAAATCGCACCCCGTTCGGGTTGGGCGTTGGTTTCAAAAGATTTGTTGCCGGATAGCACAAGTAAAAACTATATAGAACAAACGGAGGTTATCGTCAGACTTTGAAAGATGCCTCTTTTAAAGACATTGGATTGCCCGAAGAATATGAGAAAGCTATAGCGGAGTGGGAAGAGTATTACGATTTAAAAAAATATTGGAAGCGTTGAGCCGCTAATTATTCGTATTATTAGCACCCATTCGTATATTGGTATCGTTTACAGCATTCTTTCCCAATGCTCATCCGTTTCCACCTGCAGATCCAAAAAAACTTTTTTGTTGAGGGCCGCTTCCAGTTCCCGGCGCGCCGTGGAACCGATCTCTTTTAATTTTGAAGCCCCTTTGCCGATGACGATTTTTTTGTAGCGTTCATCCCCAACCAAAATCCTTGCCGTGATCACAAACATTTCCGGTTTTTCTTCAATTTCATCAACTTCCACGGCGCAGGAGTAGGGAACTTCTTTTTCCGTCGTGTTAAAAATTTTTTCACGGATTATTTCCGCCACCCAAAATTTGGAATTGACGTTGGTCCATTGCTCGGGCGGATAAAGCGCCTCGCCTTCCGGCAAAAGTTCAAAGACGCGATCCTTGAGCGGCTCAATATGACTGGCCCGCAAGGCCGACAGTTCATGCACGGCATCAAAATCCGGCGCCAACGCGCGGTAATCCTCCAAAAATAATTTTCGTGGCGCGTCAATTTTATTGATGACGAGAATTTTTGGTTTCTCAATATGGCGGATTAAGGACAAGGTGTAACGTTCTTCCTCGCCAATCTCCCGCGTCGGATCAACGACGTATAAAATAACTTCAATGTCCGTCAGCGCATTTTTGACGGCCTGAAGAAGTTTCCCGGTGATGGCGGAGCGCGATTCTTTAAGCACCCCCGGCGTGTCCACAAAAACCGCTTGGCCGCGGGCATCGTGAAGAACGCCTTGGATGGCTTGGCGCGTGGTTTGTGGTTTGTTGGTGACGATGGCGATTTTGGTGCCGACCAAGGTATTCAGTAAAGTTGATTTGCCCACATTGGAGCGGCCGACCAGGACAACGAAACCGGATTTCATAGGGTGAATATGTGAATTACACACGGTTTTTGGTTGTTTGTCAATTGTGCTATACTGGCCGCGGTAAACTCCTATGGCGAAATATATTTTTGTGATTGGCGGCGTCATGTCCGGCGTGGGGAAGGGAACGGCCACGGCGAGCATCGGAAAAATTTTGCAGTCCAAAGGTTTCCGCGTCACGGCCGTCAAAATTGATCCTTATATAAATGTGGACGCCGGCACCATGAATCCGGTGGAACACGGCGAGGTTTTTGTGACGACGGACGGCGATGAAACGGATCAGGACATCGGCAACTACGAACGCTTTTTAAACATGGACATCACGTCCGTGAATTACATGACGACCGGCCGCGTTTATCAGTCCGTAATTAATCGCGAACGAAATTTGGAATATGGCGGCAAGTGCGTGGAAGTGGTGCCGCACGTGCCGGAAGAAGTGATCAGAAGAATTAAGCGGGCGGCCAAGACCGTCAAGGCCGATTTTTGTTTGATTGAAATTGGCGGAACGGTTGGCGAATATCAAAACGTTTTATTTTTAGAAGCGGCGAGGATGATGCGTTTGGCGGCGCCCAAGGATGTTCTTTTTGTTTTGGTCTCGTATTTGCCGGTGCCGCCAAGCATCGGGGAGATGAAAACCAAACCAACGCAGTACGCGGTCAGAAGTTTGAACTCGGCCGGTATTCAGCCGGATTTTATCATTTGCCGCTCGGAGGAACCCATTGATGGCCCGCGCAAGCGGAAGTTGGCGGTGCATTGCAGTGTGCAGGAGCAGGATATCATCGCCGCGCCGAATGTCGGGAGTATTTATGAGGTGCCGCTCATTTTTGAAAAAGAAAAAATCGGGGATCATATCTTGCAAAAGTTCGGGCTCAAAAGTAAAAAGCGCGATCTTAAGGACTGGCAGAAACTTGTTCGCACCATAAAAACGGCGCACCAGCCGGTGCGGATTGCCGTTGTCGGAAAATATTTTTCTACCGGCAATTTTATTTTAACGGACGCTTACATTTCCGTGATTGAATCGTTGAAGCACGCGGCTTGGTTTCACAAACGCAAACCGGAGTTGCATTGGTTGAACTCGGAAGAGTTTGAAAACGATCCCAAACGTCTGATTATGCTGGATGAATTTGACGGGGTTTTGATTCCGGGCGGCTTCGGAAGCCGCGGGGTGGAAGGAAAAATCAAAGTCATTCAATATTGCCGCGAACACAAAATTCCTTATTTTGGCTTGTGTTACGGCATGCAGATGGCGGTGGTGGAATTCAGCCGCCATCTTTGCGGTTTGAAAGGCGCCAACACCGCGGAAATAAATCCGCACACCAGCAATCCGGTCATTCACATCATTCCGGAACAAGCGGAAAATTTGGCCGCCAAAAAATATGGCGGCACAATGCGTTTGGGTTCATACGATTGTAAATTGGTTCGCGGCACCAAAGCGCAGAAGGCGTATGGAAAAAATATCATCAAGGAGCGCCATCGTCATCGTTATGAATTGAACAATGATTATCGCGATCAACTGGAAGAAAAAGGAATGATCATCTCCGGCGTCAATCCGCAGAGAAATTTGGTGGAGATTATTGAACTCAAAGATCATCCGTGGTTTGTCGGCGTGCAGTTTCATCCGGAGTTTCAATCAAGGCCGCTTTCTCCGCATCCGCTTTTCCGCGATTTTGTGGGGGCTTGTATTCGGCGTAAATAGTTTTTGTGGTTGGTGGATGTAGTCAAAGAGTGAGGCGCAAATGGCGTTCTTGTCTTGTGTTCAATAGTTACCGGCAAATGTCGTGTTGCTTAGAACAAGAACGCCATTTGCCGGTAACTATTGAACAATACACGCCATTTGCGCCTCACTCTTTGATTAAACTCGCTATTTGTCGCAAGCGAACATGTCAGCTGTTTTATGAATAATATAAGCTGATCAGAATAGTATCCTGTGAATGGCGTTCTTGATTGAAGAACACGACATTCACAGGAAACTATTCTGACTAAAGTAAAAACGCCCGCAAAATCGCGGGCGTTTGTTTTGAACGATTTAATTTAAACCACGTTCGCAAACTTGCGGCTGGCCAGATGTCCGTCAAAACGACGGACTTTGGAGGAGGTGAATTTTACTTTACCGGCAGCAGTGGCAAGCAAAGTGTCATCACGGCCGCGCATTACGTTTTTGCCGGCATGAATTGGCGTGCCGCGCTGACGCACAATAATCATCCCGGCCTGCGCCTTCTGACCATCGTGCAATTTGACGCCTAACCGTTTGGACTGTGAATCCCGGCCAAGCGCTGTTGAACCGCCTTGTTTTTTGTGGGCCATATAGGAATGTTTGTAAGGATTTTACTTTGGATATCCCATATTCTACAAGCATTGTTTTTTCTTGTCAACCGCTTGACAATCGCTGGTTTTTTATGCCGAATTGTGTATAATTGCCCGATATGGATAATAAGGAATTACTGGAAAAAATTGACAAGGCGCTTGATTTGCGCGTTCGTCCGGCCATCAAAACGCATTCCGGCAATGTTGAGGTTGTTTCGTTTGAATCGGAAAGCGGTGTGCTCACGGTGCGTTTTGCCGGAACCTGTGTCGGTTGTCCGATGTCCGCGCTGACGCTCAAAGCCGGAGTTGAGTCCGAAATTTTGGAAAAGTTTCCGGAAGTGAACGAAGTGGTGGCCGAAGGCGTTGATGAAGATGAAATGCTCGGCGTTGATGGTGAGGAATAAAACCGACCGCGGGCCTGACGGGCCGACAATAATACCATGTATCCCCTTAAGCTTTTTTTTAAAAATCCACTGATACTTTGGACAACGGCTGGCGCCATCGTTTTGAATATCGGCCTATGGATAGTTTTGCCGTTATACTTGCGCCAACCGAACACGGTTTTTTTGCATTACACTGTTTTCATTGGCGTTGATTATGTTGGCCCGTGGTGGCTGGTACTCGCTATGCCCGTTCTTGGACTCACGGCCCTGCTGGCCAATCTCATCATTGCCGATCTCCTTTTTCTTAAAGAAAAAATTATCGGTTACGCCTTGGCCGTTACCAACATCTTCCTTCATCTCCTCCTTGTTCTGGCCGCTATCTTGGTAATTCTACTGAACATCTAACCTTTTTTATGACTCCCAATGACGCGATTATTTCCATGCTTCTCTTGGGCGCTTTGGCCGCTCTGGTTGGTTTTGCCTGGGCGCCCGGGCTCCTGCGTCTTTTGCAAAAACATAAGTGCTGGAAAAAACAAGTGCGCACCGTGGCGCCGGACGGGTCGCCCACGCCAATTTTTAGCGCTCTGCATAAAGAGCGCGAGGTTTCCACGCCGCGCATGGCCGGCGTTTTGATTTGGGTCACAACTTTTACGCTCGCGCTGATTTTTGCGTTTATTGCTCCGCGCACCAATTGGCCGTTTCTCAAAAATTTAAATTTTCTCTCGCGCGGTGAAACGTGGATTCCGCTTTTTACGTTGGTCACTGCCTCCATCTTGGGTCTCCTTGATGATTTGCTTGTGGTCGCTCATCGCGGCGAGGCGCACAAAGGCGGCGGCATCAAATTCCGGCATCGTGTTTTGGTGGTGTTCGCCATCGCGCTCATTGGCGCCTGGTGGTTTCATTATAAACTTGGTTGGGACGCCATTCACCTTCTTTTTGACGGCGAATATACATTGGGCTTTTGGTATGTGCCGCTTTTTATTGCCGTCACCCTCGGATTTTTTTCTTCAAGCGTTGTTGACGGTCTTGACGGCTTGGCGGGCGGAATTTTTGCCATTGACTTTGCCACTTTCGGCGCGATTGCTTTCACGCGACATCAATATGAACTGGCCGCTTTCTGCGCCGTAATAGCCGGAACCTTAATGGCTTTTCTTTGGTACAACATTCCGCCGGCCAAATTTTATATGGGTGAAACGGGAATTATGGGGCTGACCACCACTTTGAGCGTCGTGGCTTTTCTTACGGATTCGGTTTTGCTTTTGCCGCTCATTGGTTTCACGTTAATTATTGAAGCCGGATCCGTGGCTTTGCAGTTGGCGTCAAAACGTCTGCGCCATGGCAAGAAAATTTTTTTGGTGGCGCCTCTGCATCATCACTTTGAAGCCAAGGGCTGGACGGCGCCGCAGGTGACCATGCGCTTCTGGCTCATCACCGCCATCACCAATGTCCTGGCTTTTGTTGTTGTTCTTCTGGAAAAGAGATAACCACGTGGGGACAGTTCTAAAGGGGACACTTCTAAACGCTTTGCATTTAGAAGTGTCCCCTTTAGAACTGTCCCCAACACGATGTCCTTATGCCGCGATTCCACAAACCCGATTTCATTTTCATTATTTTAATTGCGGCGTTTGTCGTCTTTGGTTTGATCATGCTCGCTTCGGCCACCGGGCCGCTGGGCTTTCAAAAATTCGGATCATCATTTTATTTTTTGAAGCGGCAATTAATTTACGGCGCCATTGGCCTGGCGGCATTTTTGATAACCGCTAAAATTGATTATCATAAATTTGCTAAACTGGCTTGGCCGATTTTTATTTTAGCGGCGCTTTTATTGGTTGCCGTTTTTATTCCGGGAGTGGGCGCCAGTTTCGGCAAAACGCGCAGTTGGGTGCAAGTCGGAAGTTTATTTTCTTTTCAGCCCGCGGAAATAATGAAGCTGGCGTTTATCATGATCACCGCTCACTGGCTCGCCGACCATCGCGATGATTTGAATAATTGGCTCGGCGTGATAAAGTATTTAGCTTTTCCGGCGGTCGTGGCCGTCCTCTTGATTCTTCAGCCGGACATCGGAACGCTCACTATTTTTGGCGCCATCACTTTGGCCCTGCTTTTTGTTGCCAACATTCCATGGAAATATTTGTTGACGCTTTTGGCGCTTGGTCTCGGCGGTTTAGCGGTGGCGATTGTGAGCGCGCCTTATCGCGCGCGGCGTTTTATGACGTTTCTGCATCCGGAACTTGATCCGCAGGGGATTGGTTATCATATTAATCAGGCGCTGCTCGCGATTGGCTCGGGCGGAATTTTTGGTTTGGGTTACGGGCACTCGCGCCAAAAATATCAGTACTTGCCGGAAGTGAACGCCGATTCTATTTTTGCCGTGATTGGCGAGGAGTTGGGATTTATTTTTGCCGCCGCGTTCGTAATTTTTCTTTTTATTTTGTTGGCGCGCGGCATAAAAATTGCTAAAATTGCGCCGGATGCGTTCGGACGTTACTTGGTGATTGGAATTATTGTCTGGATTACGGTACAGTCGTTTGTAAATATTGCCGCGATGGTCGGACTCTTGCCGTTAACCGGTGTGCCCCTGCCGTTTGTCTCGGCCGGCGGAACGGCGCTGGTTGCGGTTTTGGCAGCCGCCGGGATGGTGGTGAATGTTTCCAGACAGACAAGGGTTTAGAAGCTAGATATGCACACCCGTAAATATTCTGCATTCTTCCCTATGAAAATCCTCTTCACCGGCGGCGGAACTCTTGGACCAGTGACGCCGCTACTGGCCGTGGCCGAGTTCTTAACCGAGATGGCGTCAAGGCGCGGGCAAACGGCGGAATTTTTATGGATCGGCACCAAAAACGGGCCGGAGAGAGCGCTGGTTAAAGCCGCCGGAATTAAATTTACGTCCATTCCTGCGGCCAAAGTTGACCGTTTTTTTTCTTGGCGCAATTTATTTTTACCCGTCGCGATTTTTGGCGCTTTAGTCAAATCATTTTCCTTGATTTTGCAATTCAAACCGGACGTCTTGGTCTCGGCCGGCGGTTACACGGCCGTGCCAGTGCATTTGGCCGGAAAAATTCTTGGCGTGCGCGGTGTCATTCATCAGCAAGATTTAACCGGCGGGATTACCAATCGTGTTTTGGCGCCGCTGGCCAATCAGATAACGGTTGCTTGGGAAAAATTAAAAGAAAAATTTCCGCGGGCAATTTGGATTGGCAATCCGGTCAGACGAGAAATTTTTCACGGCGCGGCGGAACGAGCGCGGACAAAATATAAGGTGCGGCCGGAAAGCCGAGTGGTTTTGGCCTTTGGCGGCGGCACGGGAGCAACTTCGCTCAACTTTACCGTGAATGAGATGAGCAAAAATTTACCGAATAATGTTGAGCTGATACATCTTTGCGGCATCGGCAAACTTTGGAACTTCAAGGAGACCGATCAGTATCATCCGGCGGAGTTTGACGCGGAGATGGGCGATCTTTATGCCAGCGCGGATTTGGTGATAGCTCGCGCCGGTATGGGCACAATTGCGGAGGTGGCGGCGCTTGGCAAAGCGGCGGTACTCGTGCCATTAACGGACTCGCCGCAGGAGGAAAACGCGGCGGCGCTTGAAGATGCTGACGCGGCGGTTGTTGTGCGTGACCTGCCGCATTTGGCGAGAGTTGTTCGCGATTTATTGTTAGAACCGGAAAAAGCGCGGTTGCTCGGTGAGAATATAAAAAAAGTTTTTCCATCCGATGCCGCCGAAAGATTGGCGGAAATAATTTTGGGCATTTATGAAAAGTGATCGCCGCCTGGCGCTCTTTTTTGGTTTGATCGTGGCGATCATATATGTTCCGGCGCTGATTTGGTTTGCGCATTATGAACGCGTTCACGGTGACTTGGACAAATATCCGGCTTACTCGTTTCCGGTTTTTGGCCACGATTCCGCGGACTACGCCCGGCTGGCTGACAATTTACTGACGCGCGGCGTATTTTCTTTAAGCGCCGCGCCGTCATTTGATCCGGAAATTTTCCGCACCATTGGTTATCCGCTTTTTGCCGCCGGAATAAAATGGTTATTTGGAAGTTTCACCGGCGTTGTGGCGGCGCAAATTATTTTGGCCGCGCTCACCGCTTGGATTATTTTCAAAATAGGGGAGAGAGTGGTAACGCGCGGCGTCGGGCTCACGGCCGCGGTATTATATCTTTTGGAACCCGGCGTGATTTTCCACACCATTACCATAATGAGCGACACGCTTTTTGTTTTTTTGATAACGTTGGTGATTTATTTTTTTATCCGCGCTGATTATTGGCGGCTAATGGCCGCGGCCGGTCTGTCACTCGGCGCCGCCATTCTCGTTCGGCCAATCGCGACATTTTTGCCATTATTTTTTTTGATGTTTTATTTTTTGAACGAACGACGGCGCATTTTTTCAAAAAAAGTGTTTCTGACGGTGATCGTTTTTATTTTGGCAGTTGTCATTCCCTTGGCGCCGTGGATAGTCCGCAATTATCGGATAACCGGAAGTCCGCAGATTTCATCAATCACGGCTTACAATGCGTTTGTTTACAACATCGGCGGATTTTTGAGTTTCAAAACCGGTCGGCCGAACGACGAAGTTATAACCGGGCTTCTGAAGGAATCAGCATTAACGTCGCTTGATTATTTGCGCACGGCCGCCGCGCAAAGAGCGGCCATGAAAACCGTCTTCCATTATTTATCGGCAGATCCGGCGGGCTACGCCAAGTATCACTTAGTCCGCACTGTTCCGTTTTTTATTGGCAGTAGCATTGCGCTGATTCGCAATGTCACCAATCCAAAAATTACCGTCGAGGCGTCCAATCTTCTTTTGTCCGGAAAATTGAGCGTGCTGTGGGAACGTTTTATCGCTGATCCGCTCGTTGCTCTGGAAAGATTATTTTGGTTAGCGGTTTGGATAGCGGCAATTTTTTCTTGGCGCAGTTTTAAGGAACGCCGTTGGTTTTTTCTTTTTTGGATCATGATAATTTATTTTGCCCTGCTTACCGGACCGGTTTCCTACAGCCGTTATCGTTTGCCGGCGGAACCATTTTTATTTTTGTTGGCGTCGGCCGGTATCAGCGGCCTCGTCCGTCGGTTCATCGGTTCGCGTCTCTCTGAAGATTCCAAATTATGAGCATCATCACCAACGAAACGCGAATTTTCCGGCGCTTTGATCTCCATGCTTTTTTGCATTTTCTCGGTCGCGGTCTTTACAGTATCTTTGTTCCGATTCTTGTCCTCAAAAACGGATATTCACTGACGTATGCGTTTCTTTTTTTGATCAGCGTGTTTGTCGTAATGCTGACAACTACCGTCGCGAACACGCGTCTCGTACGCTTCAAGAAAATTTTTTATTTCAACGTTCTCGCCACTCTGGCTGAACTCGGTTTGATTATTTTTTTTAGCGTCAACAGTCCGCAACCGCTGGTTTTTATCGCGCTGTTTATTTGCGAAGGCCTCTACTACGCTTTTTATTACGTGGCCTACCGCAGTATCATGATTCACAACACTTCGGCCGCTCATGTGGTAACGAACATGGGCAATCTGGCTATTGCCGCGCAGTTTGCCTCACTCTTGGCGCCCTTCGTTGGCGCCCTGCTTTTAACCGCCGGTAAGCCGTTCCTTCTTTTGACCGCGGCGCTGTTTATTTTAGTTTCTTTGTGGCCACTCGTTTCAATCGTCAATCGTCCGCTGGACATTGACACCCATCCGAAAATCGCAATCAAGACGGTGATGAGATCGCTCCTGGCTTACGGTTTTTTGCGCGCGTTAGAAATAAATCTCTTTTGGATCTGGGCGATTTACGTTTATCTGGACGGGCTGTCGCTCGCCTTCATCAGTTTGATTCCGGTTTCAACGGCCGCCGCCACGATTCTGGTGGTCAGCGGATTAAAACGAATAATTATAAAACCATTTTGGTGGCGGCTGGCTGTCGCCGTCGGCGCCCTGATCATAATTTTAGTTTCCGTTTGGCGTTTTTTTGCCGGTTCTTTCTTGACGCTCACCAATTTTGCGGCATCCGTTGGATTTTTATTGGCGCTTGTGCCGCTGGAAACACGGCTCTATTCTTCTTTTCGGGGACACGATATTTATCATGCCGCCGGATTGATGGAGATTGTGGCCGGAATTGGCGCCTTGGCGGTTCTTTTGCTTGCCTTCACGATAGGACTTAAGGCCGCATTGCTGGCGCCGATAATCTTGGCGCCGCTGATGTTGTTTTTGGCATGGAAAAGCGGCATTGCCAATGACGGCGGGAAATGATAAGATTTTGTGGGTTAGAAAAATATCATCGTCGCTCGGAAGAAAAAGTGCCAGCATTTTCATTTCACTCACTTGGGTCTTGTAAATTTTTCGCTTCGCGAAATCTTGCCGACCCAACTCGTTCGGAAAAGCGAAAACAAGATTTCGCTTTTCACTCTCTCGTTGGGTCGGTAGCTCAGTCGGTAGAGCAACAGCCTTTTAAGCTGATGGTCGTGGGTTCGATTCCCACCCGACCCACCAATATCAACACGTGTTTGATCTTGTTAATCTCATAAAGACCGTCGGCTATCTAGGAATTTTTGGTATTGTCTTTGCCGAGTCCGGTTTGCTGATTGGATTTTTTTTACCCGGCGACTCTCTGCTTTTCACCGCCGGTTTTTTGGCCTCGCAAAATGTTTTGAATATCTGGGTAACCGTCATTGGCGCGTTTATTTGCGCCGTTGCCGGTGACAGTGTCGGTTATTCAATCGGTCGGCGGCTCGGTCCGGCGCTTTTCAAGCGCGAGGACTCATTATTTTTTCATAAGGATCATTTGGCGCGAGCGCAAAAATTTTATGAGCGTCACGGCGGCAAGACCATCATCTTGGCGCGATTTATGCCGATTGTGCGCACCTTCGCGCCGGTCATTGCCGGCGTCGGACGAATGCGTTACGCCGCTTTCTTAACCTATAACGTGATTGGCGGCGGCCTTTGGGCCATTGGCATTACTTTGCTTGGATATTTTTTGGGGAGTGTCGTGCCCGGGATTGATAAATATCTGGCGCCGATAATTATTTTGATCATTCTTCTTTCCATTGCGCCGAGCGTGATTCACATTTTAAAAAATCCAGAACATCGGGCGCAAACAGCGGTGATGATAAAAACCGTTTGGAAAAATTTTTCCGCGCGATTCAAAAAAACCGTTTGAAAAAAACTTCCGTGGAAAATGATTGAGCCGTCCGAAGTTTCTCGGACGGCTCGCGCGTCTGGTGTTAGCGGAGGATGAAGAGTGCGTGCTCTTCATCCACGCGTTCTTTCATGCAGATGAGCTGGGCGAGGTCGGCGATGAAGAGGGCGACCTTGAGCGCATAGTCGTACGTGACTGCGGACGCATTATCCTTTACGCACCACTTCTCTTGCCTGTTTTCGCGTCGTCCGAACCACAACTTGCTACTGCCGCGATTCATGCTAACCGAGCCATTGCGCAGTCGGACGAGGATCGTATCGCCGACCTGGAGCGTAGTTTCCTCAAACTTGTCCGCACCAACCTGCAACCAAAGTTTCATTTCGTTCTCCTTTGCGTTTGAGTGGTCATGTCTTGTTACGCTTTACAATACCAAAAACTTGCCAAAATGTCAAGAACTCGCTATATTTAGGCAAGTTATGAACCGTTTTTTACGCAAACTAGTCCCCAAACCACTTCTGGCGCTATATCACTTTTCCCTCGCCAAACTAGCGGCTACTTGGTACGGGAATCCATCGCGTCAACTAAAGGTTATTGGCATCACCGGCACCAGCGGAAAATCCACCACCGTTTTTTTAACGGCCAAAATTCTTGAAGCCGCCGGTTTCAAAGTTGGCGTTACCTCAACCATGCTTTTCAAAATCGCGGACAAGGAATGGCTGAACGACCGTAAGATGACCATGCTCGGTCGTTTTCAAACGCAAAAACTTTTGCGGCAGATGGTGAACGCCGGATGTACGCACGCGATTATTGAAACCACTTCACAAGGCATTGAACAGTTTCGCCATATCGGCATCAAATATGATCTCGTCGCCTTGACCAATCTTTATCCGGAACATATTGAAGCCCACGGCAGTTTTGAAAAATACAAAGCCGCAAAAATTAAATTGTTTAGCCAGGCCGTCGGCGCAATTCAAGTTGTGAACGCTGACAATGAGCACGCGTCAGATTTTCTGATGACCGTTGGGGACAGTTCTAAAGGGGACACATTTAAGTCGCATCATAATTTAGAACTGTCCCCTTTAGAACTGTCCCCGTTATGTCTGCATATTGAAGGCGCGATGACGCAGATTTCTGAATCCACCTGCACCTTCATTAAGGCCGAAGAACCGCTCGCTGATGGTAGTGGCGTGCACTTTAAAATCAATGACGTCAATTTTAATCTTCAACTTTTCGGAACTTATAACATTTATAACGCCGCCATGGCCGCAACAATTTGTTATGCTTTCGGCGTGCCGCTTGAAACATCGCGTCAAGGTTTGCAAAAAATTTCCGGCGTGCCCGGCAGAATGGAGTTTATCAATGAGGGTCAACCCTTCACCGTAATTGTTGATTATGCGTTTGAGCCGGTGGCATTGGCGCAAACAATGGAAATCGTGAAACAGATGCCGCACGGGAAAATTATCCATGTTGTTGGCTCGGCCGGCGGCGGGCGGGATGTTTCTCGCCGTCCAAAGATGGGGATGATTTCCGCGCAAAACGCGGATATCACGATTATCACCAACGAAGATCCGTATGACGACGATCCGCAAAAAATCATTGATGATGTGTATGCCGGCGCCACGCAAAGTGGTAAAATGGAAGGTGAGGGGATTTTTCGCGTACTTGACCGCCGCGAAGCCATTCAAAAAGCCATCGCGATGGCCAGCGAGTTTGGACAATCAGATGGCGCCGCGCCGCCACCTCTGATTTTGATCACCGGCAAAGGCGCCGAGCAGGCCATCGCCGACATCGGCGGAAAGTTAATTCCGTGGGATGATCGCGCGGTCGTGCGAGAATGTATCGGAGACCGGAAGCTGGAAGATAGAAGCTAAAAGCCGGAGACCGGAAGCCGGAGACCGAAGAATGGAAGGGCGCAAATATCGTGTTCTCCAATCAAGAACGATATTTGCGCCCCTCCATTCACCGGTCACTATGGCGTTTTTGGTCTAAGCAACACGACATTTGCCGATAACTATTCAGCACAAGACAAGAACGACATTTGCGCTTCATTCTCCTCCAGCTTCCACTCTCCAGCTTTCATATGTCCTTCCATCGTCATCTGAATCTAAAACCCGACGAGCGCGTCTTCCTGATCGTGCGGCGGTTTCCGTTGGTGGATTGGGGCGCCTATTTTATGGGCGGACTTTTAATCCTTGCGGCCTTCTTTTTACTTTTTCCGCTTTTTATTTTGGGCGGTATTGGCATCGCGATATTTATTGCCCTCATCATCCTTGGTCTAATCTTGATTGGCCGCCGTTTTTTTCTTTGGTATCGCAACGCCTTTGCCATCACCAATGAGCGTATCATTGATTTTGATCAGCGCGGATTTTTTGAACGTGTTGTTTCCGAGTCCACTTTGGAAAAAATTCAGGATGTGTCTTTTCACTTCCATGGATTTTGGCAAACATCATTGCATTACGGGGATGTCAATGTGCAGACGGCGTGGGGTTCGGTGAATTTGAAAATCCCTTGCGTCCGCCGCCCAGAACGCGTCCAGCGTCTTGTCCTTGATTTGTGCAAACAATTTATGGCAGATCCGGCCAGTGGCGAGAGCCGTCAAACATTGGTAAGTATGGTTCAGCAGTTGGAGAAATTAAAAGTAACGGAACGCGAAGCATTAAAAAATGTTCTGGAAGAGCGGATGGAGATGGAAGATGGAGATCAGAAGATGGAAGATGGAAGATAGAAGATGGAAGCTGGATACTGGCGAATGGAAGGGGGCAAATATCGTTCTTGATTGAAGAACACGATATTTGCTCCGTTGCATTCGCCAGTCGCCGCAGAGTTCTTGTTCTAAGCAACACGACATTTGCGCTTCTCTCTGCGCTATCGCACGACATTCACAGATTACTATCCGAACGTTTATGGGAAAGTCCGCGGCTTGGAAAAAATTTTTTCTCTCAAGAGGATTTTTAGTGACCGCGCTGATTTTGGTCGCGCTCTTTGCCATTGGTTTGGGTCGCGCTTATTATCGCGATCTGGCCATCCGCAAGGAAATTTCCCGCTTGGAACAACAAGTGCAGGCCTTGGAGTCAAAAAAATTTCAATCACTGGAACTTTTGAGTCAGATAAAAAGCCCGCAGTTTGTGGAAGAAGCGGCGCGGCTGACTTTCAATCTTAAAAAACCCGGTGAGCATGTGGCTGTAGTAACCGGAACGGCTATCGGCATTGGAGAGATGAGTGGGGAGAGCGGTGCGGCCAGCCCGAACGGGTCACACCTATCCATTCCCAAAAAATGGTGGTACTATTTCTTTCATAAATCAGCCCTAACCGGCGAATAACCAAAATATGCTGGATAATGTTCTTGGAGGCAGTCAACCAGTGGAACCAATTCAAAATGCGCCCACCACCCCAAAATCGCGGCGCGGCCGGAGAATCTTGATAATCGTGGTGGTGGTTTTGGTCTTGGCTGGCGTTGGTTTAGGTGGCTCGGTTTGGGCTGTGTACAAAAAAAATTGGGATAATAATTTCACGCGGGTCATGGTGCGAACGCTGAATTTGTCGGCGGGCACGGTGAACGGGGACGCGGTTTCACTTAAAGATTATCTGGACGGCGTCGCCACCATTAAATTTGTGAATGCGCAGGCGCTCAAAGACGTGGAAAAAAAACCGGATGAAGCGCAGATGCGGGAAATAGTTTGGGCGCGTTGGGTGCGCACCAATATTGAAAAACAGGAATTGGCGCGCCGCGGGATCACGGTGACGCCGGATGATTTTGAAAAAGGTTTCAGCACCATGACGGCCACGGCCACGGACCTTGATAATGAATTGAAGGAACGGTTTAATTGGAATCGCGATCAGTTCCGCACCCATGTGGTCATCCCGTTCGTCTACGAAGAAAAATTGCAAAATGATTTGAACAAAACAGCCTTGGCCAAAGCCGAGGAAGTTCTGAAAGAGGTTAAAGAAGGGAAGACGTCTTTTGAGGAGTTGGCCAAAAAATACAGTCAAGACCCGGGCAGTGCCGCCAAAGGCGGTGATCTGGGATTTTTTAGCGAAGGGATGATGGTGCCGGAATTTGAAAATGCGGCTTTTGCCTTAAAAAAAGGTGAGGTTTCGGGAATCGTGGAATCACAATTTGGCTATCACATCATCCGTGTTGATGAAGTGAAAACGGAAGGGAAGGGGGCTGACGCCAAAGTGACGGAAGTCCGCGCCCGTCATATCTTGATTGGGAACGCTGACTTGGACGCGTTTTTGAAACCGCTTGTTGACAGCGCCAAAATTGTACGGTATGTAAGGTTGTAGCGCGATGTCGGACGCGCGTTAGGATGGGTTTTGCGGGCGAGAGTCGTACAATGGTAGTATGCAAGCTTCCCAAGCTTGAGACGGGGGTTCGATTCCCCTCTCTCGCTCCAAATGTTTGTCGCCATTTTGGCGACAAACATTTGGAAGTGAAAAGGGTGAAGAGAACGGGGCTCGGAAAAAAGCAAAACAGGTTTTTGCTTTTCGCTCACTCGCCGATGTAGCTTAGTGGCAAAGCAATGGTTTCGTAAACCATGGACGGCAGTCCGATTCTGCCCATCGGCTCCAGATAAATATCCCTGATCGCGACGGCCGAAAAAGCGTGCCTCCACAGCGCGGCTTTTTTTGTTAATCGCGAACTGCTATACTGTACGTCATGATTCTTCTACGTGGCGTTAATAAAATTTATCCACCGAATATTGTCGGGGTGCGCGATCTTTATCTCCAAATTAATCCCGGAGAATTTGTCTCCATTGTCGGACAAAGCGGCACGGGTAAGACGACACTCGTCAAACTCCTGATTGCGGAGGAAAAACCGGACACCGGACAAATCACGATTGGCGGCTGGGACATTTCCAATATCAGGGATTCGCACGTTCCGCTTTTGCGTCGGCAAATTGGCGTTATTTTTCAGGACTTTAAGCTTTTGCCGCAGAAAACGGTTTTTGAAAATGTCGCATTTGCTTTGCACGTTTCCGGCGCCAGCAATGAACGCATCCATCATGTGGTGCCACAGGTTTTGAAACTGGTCGGGTTGGAGGGCAAGGAGGAGAGATATCCCAGACAAATCTCCGGCGGCGAACAACAGCGGGTGGTAATTGCGCGCGCGCTGGCGCACCGGCCAAAAATCTTGGTGGCAGATGAACCAACCGGTAATCTGGATACTTTGAATACGCAAGAAATTATTTCCATTTTGAAAAAGATCAATGAGTTCGGAACAACCATCGTGCTGGTGACGCATAATCGCGAAGTCGTGAACTCTTTGCGCCGCCGTGTCATTACCATTGACGGCGGCACGATTGTCAATGATCAAGAATCGGGGAAATACGTCATTTAATTTATGTCCACGCACCACAAAGCCAGTCCCCTAATCTCCTTAGGCCGCGTCGTCTCCTACGCCCTCAAAAATTTTTGGCGTAATTTTGGTCTGTCGGCCATCACCATCTCTATTTTGGTAGTAACAATGCTTTCGGTCAATGTCCTTTTGCTCGTGAATATTGTGACGACGGCCGGTGTCAAAGCCGTGCAGGAACAAATTGACGTGACCATTTTTTTCAAAGTGGATGCGTCGGAGAAACGTTTGGAGGAAGTGCAGTCATTTGTGAAGTCATTTCCGGAAGTGAAAAGCATAATTTTTAAAACTACTGATCAAGTGCTGGCGGAATTTAAAGAAAGGCACAAAGGCGAGCCGGAATTACTTTCAGCTGTGACCGAGCTTAATCAGAATCCGCTTGGAGCCACCTTGGTTTTTACCACCGAGGGCGCGGCCGAATATCAAAAAGTTTTTAAGGCGCTGGCCATTCCGGAGTATGACGCGATTATAGAAAATAAGACCTTCACTGATCACTCCAAGGCCATTGAACGGATCAATTTGATCACCCAGCGCATTGAAAAGTTTGGATTTATTTTGACCTTGCTTTTTGTTTTCATCGCGTTTTTGATAATTTTCAACACCATTCGCGTGGCCATTTACACCCAGCGCGAGGAAATCCAGATTAAAAAATTGGTTGGCGCCACCAATTGGTTTGTGCGCGGGCCGTTTTTGTTGGAAGCTCTTCTGTACACGATTATTGCCGTGGCGATTGTCGTGGGGTTGACGGTTTGGGCGGCGCGTTTGATTGATCCCTATCTCGGTCCGCTTTTCACAAATGGCGGCGCCCTTCTACACGATTATTTTGTCCGGCGCGGTTGGCGAGTGTTCGGAACCGAAGCGCTAGCCGTTTTTTTGCTGACGGTTTTTTCCAGTTACGCGGCGGTGAGGAGATATTTGAAAGTGTGATCTGTAGCAAGGTGTGACTGTCAAGGTGTGATCTTGTTTTTTAAACGTTGGCGTGATAGTTTTGGTGCGGGGGCGATGACCAAGTGTCACCATCTCCGGTCATATTAACGCGTCCCCTGCGATCACATTAACGCGCCCTCTGCGATCACATAAACGCCCCCCGCGTGGCGGAGGGTTAGGGAACCGCCGGTTCCCTAAGAAAGGGGTGCGGGGGGCGATGCTACATAGTAGTACAATCCGGGATCGTCTAACGGTAGGACTCCGCCCTTTGAAGGCGGCTATCCTGGTTCGAATCCAGGTCCCGGAGCCAGAGAAGGGTTTGGGGAACGGGAGTTCCCCACTTATTCCGGGGGAGAGTCGGAGAGGGGCGGAAGCCCCTCTCCGAAGCGAGTCGCAGACGAGCGCGTTCAATCCAGGTCCCGGAGCCAGAGAATTGCGACACGCCGTAGGTGTGTTGCTCCAGTATCCAGATCATGAGCACAAGAAAAAAATTGTTGATCATCGTGACGATATGTCTCATATCGTTTTTTAGTTTTATGCTTTGGAGCATTATTCCGGTTACAGAAACGCCACCGGTATTTTCGTCAACCAGAATTTTAGCGGCGGACGGCACATTATTGTATGAAGTAAGCGCGTATGATGGCCGCACCACCCAGCCGGTTACGCTTGATAAATTTCCCCCGTTATTTGTGAGCGCAGTTCTCGCCGCCGAAGACAGCCGTTTTTATCGGCACCACGGCATTGACTGGCGCGCGCTTATCCGTGCAACGCGAGACAATTTATTGCGTCGCCGGGTGGTCGGCGGCGCCAGTACCATTGAACAACAGCTCGTAAAAAATTTTTATTTTCGCGATCGGCGACGTAGTTTTATTCAGAAAGCCCGTGAGCTTATCGCCGCCCGTTGGTGGTCTTTAACGCAAACGAAAGATGAAACCTTGGAAATATATTTGAATACCGTTTATCTTGGCAACAACGTTTTTGGCGCTCCGGCGGCGGCGCGTGAATATTTTCATAAAGACGTCGGCGATCTTTCCTTGTCCGAAGCGACGTTACTGGCCGGAATGATCGGCGCGCCATCGCGTTATGATCCGTTGACGCATTTGTCCGCCGCCAAAGCGCGGCAAAAATATGTTTTTGAGCGAATGAAGACAATGGGAATTGATGTGGCTGATGCCGAAGGCGCCGCGGCCAACGTTGCCCTCTCAATTTTTCCCCCGCAAGATAATATCCGAGCCCCGCATTTTGTTTTTCGCGTCCTTGATGAACTGCAAGAAAAAATTCCTGATGTTTGGAGCGGTGGCTACACTATTACGACTACCCTTGACTCTGATTTAGAGATGCAGGCCGCGGCCTCCGTAGAACGGCGGCTTTATAAATTGGCCGAGAGCAATGTTACTGATGCCGCTCTCATTGCCGTAGAACCGCAAACCGGAAATGTTTTGGCTTATATCGGCGGCCTGAATTGGCGGGATGGTGAAAGCGGGAAAATAAATATGGCCAAGGTGGCGCGTCAGCCCGGTTCGGCGCTCAAACCGTTTTTGTATGAACTGGCGTTGATGAAAAATTTTACTCCGGCCACGGTCATTGCCGACTTGCCGGTGCGCTTTGAAACCGAGAGGGGCTCCTATTATCCGCGTAATTACAATTTTAAATATTACGGCCCGGTGACGGTTCGGGAGGCGCTGGGAAGTTCACTGAATATTCCGGCGGTAAAAATTTTGAATGAGATTGGCATCAGCGGTTTTGCCAATACACTGGCGCGATTCGGGGTGGCGGGGAAGTTACCTTAGAAGCGGTGACCGGCGCTTACGCGGCGCTGGCGAACGGGAATAAAATCGTGCCACTGAATTTTGTCAGTGAGGTCAAAGACAGTGGCGGAAAAATTATTTGGAAATATGAGGCGCCAACGCCGATTCAAATTTTTGATTTTGCTGAACGCGAACGTGGCCGTCAGGCCGGATATTTGGTGACGGATATTCTTTCTGACCGCACGGCTCGCGGCAAAGCGTTTGGCGAAACCTCGCTCATGGATATTGGAAAACGCGTACCCGCCAAAACTGGCACGACCGCTGACTTTCGTGACAACTGGGCCTTTGGATTCACGCCGGAATTTGTTGTGGGCGTTTGGACCGGCAATGCTGACAACTCGCCAATGCACGGCGTCTCCGGTGTGGCCGGCGCTGTGCCAATCTGGCATGACGTGATGAGTTATTATTATCGGCATAATGATCCGCCTCCAATTCCGATTCCCATTGGCATTATCACCAAGGATATTTGCTCCACTTCCGGTTTGTTGACGACGCCCGTTTGCCCAAAGACCCGCACCGAAAAATTCATTAGCGGCACCGAACCGGTGTCCGACGATAATTGGTATCAAGAGCTGACGATTGATACAAAAACTAAACTGTTGGCCGAATCGTCATGTGCCGCCAAGACACTTAAGAAAATCTATCTTATTCCGCCGCCGGAATATTATGGTTGGCTCTTGGCCGCTGGTTTTGAACAACCGCCGTTTCAGGACTGCGAAGGCCATCGGGCCGCATATTTAAAGGATGCGGTCACAGCGCCCGTCATTATCGCGCCATTAGACGGCGATACAATTCAAATTGATCCGAACATTGATGCGGCTTTACAAAAAATTCCCTTCATTGCCGGCGGGATTGGCGGAAAGAATTATGTCTGGACGTTGAACCGGCAACAATTCACCGTCAGCCAGCCCATTTTTCTCTGGTCGCCTCGGCCCGGCTCATACACGCTCACCTTAGAAGGCGCGAGTGGACAAGTGGCTTTTATTGTGAAATAATTCAATCATTAGGCGCGTAGTATCGCCGTTAAAATATGTGGAATCCGAAAAATTTATTAAACGGTTTCAGCGCTCGTGTTATTGTCTTTTTTAAGTCAGTCGGTAATTTTTTTAGAACGCAATTAAAACAAATTTTAATTACTTTTGGCGTGGTCATTGCCATGGGCGCGATTGCTTTTGTGGTGGCGCCATCACCAACGATCAAGACAAATTTTAACGGAGAAAAAATTGATATTAAAAAAGACGTATCCTTCACGTTTCATTTTAGCCAAAAGATGAATCGCGCCAGCGTGGAACGAAGCATTAAGTTCATACCGTCTATTGCCGGAAGTTATAAGTGGGAAGGCAATAATGTTACTTTTGATCCGGCCTACAATTTGGAAAAAGGAACAGTTTATGAAATGACGGTTACACGCGACGCCCGCGCCTGGTTTGGCAAGGGTCTCAAAGCGGCTTTCACCCAAAAATTTTCTGTTTTAAATTATCCGGAAGTTACGGTTTTCACGCCGCCAAATAATGCGGAAGTCCGACCGGCGCAAATCTTGACCGTGCTTTTTGATCGGCCCATGCGGACGCTCACCAATTCTCTGATCGTGCCGCCGCAATTGAAGATTACTCCGGTGGTGAAAGGAACTTATAATTGGCTGGGCACCAGCGGCTATGAGTTTGTCCCGACAACCGGCTGGGCGCCGGCCACCACATACATAGTGATCCTTGCCAAAGGCGTCAAGTTCAATGACGGTTCGGCGTTGGGTGAAGATTACATAACAACTTTTCACACTCCAAATGTCAGCGTGCGGATGGCAACTGACGAACCAATTCGTCAAAAAGATGCGGCCTTGCTTTTTTTTAATTACCCGGTGAATCCGTTGTCGGTTCGCAATTCTATAACCATCTATGCCCGCGCCATTGATGAGAAAGGTCAAGCGGTAGTCGGCAGTGAACCGGTAAAACTTTCCAATTCGCAGTTTGATTTTACGAATGCGAAGGTTAATGAAGGCGGGAAAAAAATTGTGCAAATTAAGAAGCGGGACGGATATGAATTAGGCAAACAATATGAGTTCATCCTGCCGCAGGGTTTCACCGGTGGCGTTGGGCCAAATGGGCTTCAAGCGGCATGGAGTAACGCGGTGATTACCGGAAATTTAGGATTGCGTGTTGTGGCTACACAGCCGGTAAGCGGTAAAACCAAAGCGGTGCGTGATCGCGCAGTGATATATTTTAATAATAGAATTGATGATGAAGATCTTAAGAAATTTGTGACGGTGACCCCGGAATTGAAAAACTTGAATGTAAGCTTCGGCTCATTTGAGAGTGGTCTATTCATTTACGGTCGCTGGCAGGCGTCAACGCAATATACAATTGCTGTTAGCAAGGATTTGACTGACGCCTATGGACAACATCTGGCCGAGCCCTATACCCTGACTTTTGACACGGATCCTTATGATTCCGACGCTTGGCTTCAGGGGTATAGCCAGACCGGAGTTTTAGCCGCGCATTTGCCGCGTGTTTATCAAGTGCGGACCATGAACATGACCAAGCCGGTGACAGCTACTCTTTGTAAAGTTCCCAGTGAAGATTTTTTTCTCAATCAAAATTCATGCGACCAGATCGGCGTCAAACAATATGACACGGCCGCGGAGCTCAATAGTTACAAGATTTTAAATTTGGATCTTGATGAAATTGCCGGTAAACGGGCGCCGGGCGGTTTTTATCGTTTAAACATCGCCATGCCTGACACTCACAGCCGTCGCGGGAGTTCGGATACGGAATCGCGATTATTGGCTGTGGCGGATACGGTTTTGACAACAAAAGTTGATCACGGCGGCAAACTTTTAATTTGGGCAACGGACATGAAAACCGGCGAGCCGGTGGGAAATCTGCCTTTGGAAGTGTTTACTTATCAGACCTACGGCAATGATCGAAAATTTGAACGGATTATTAAGGGCCAAACCGATCAAAATGGCGCCGCGCTTTTGGCCGCACCGGAAAAAAATAATGACAGGACGCTGGCGGTTCTGGCTGATGGCAACGGTCATTTTGGCGTGAATACTACCGGCTGGGATGACGGGATCAGTCCGTGGAATTTCAGTTTGGATTATTCCTATAAAAATCTTTTGCGGCGCCAGATTGGTTATCTTTATACTGATCGCCGCATCTATCGGCCGGATCAACTGGTTTATTTTAAAGGCGTGATCAGACGGGACATTGATGCGCAATTACAACTGCCTGACGCCAAAGAAGTGGATGTTGTTTTCACTGATGAAAGTGGAAATAATGTTGGTACGATCAAAGCGCCGGTTTCCGAGTACGGGACGTTCCACGGTGAGTTCCAGCTGAATCCAAGTATGCAATTGGGGACTCATACCTTTTACGTTTCTTTGGAAGGTGAACAGGTGAGCGGCTACTTTGACGTTCGCGAATTTCGGCGGCCGGATTTTAAAGTAACCGTGGGGACGCCAACGGACATATTAACCAGCGGCAAGGCCATAAATATCCCCGTGCATAGCGAATATTATTATGGCGCCCCGCTTTCCGGCGCCAGCGTTGAGTACACCGTTTCCCGTCGCGCTCTTTATTTTCAACCGCTTCAAGGTGAATGGTACAGTTACAGTGAGCGCGAGGACTCCTATTGTTATTGGTATTGCCGTTCCGACAATGATTTTGAGAACATTAAAACCGGGACAGCCGTGCTGGACAGCAACGGGAACTTTAATTTGAATTTGCCGTCCGGTCTAACGGATTATAAAACGAGCGCCACATATCAGGTGAACGTAACGGTAACGGATGTGAACAAGCGTCAAGTGTCCGCTAATTCCGAGGTGAATGTGCATAAAGGTGATTTCTACCTTGGCATCCGCTCGGATTATTCAGAGGGTTGGAGTGGGCCGAAGGCGGCATTTGATCTCGTGGCCGTTAATCCTGAAGGCACGATTCACCCCAACCTGTCCGGAACCGTGAAATTTTATAAACGCACTTGGTCCAACGTCAAAAAAGAAGGTGTTAATGGCGACACGTTTTATGACTGGGTGAACACCGATACTCTTCTTGAAAGCAAACCGTTCATCATTGGTCTTGACGGCAAGGCAAATGTTTCTTTCACGCCGGACGAAGGCGGTGAATTTGTGGCCGTTGCAGAAACCACGGATGATCACGGCCGGAGAATTGCCGCGTCCGTATCGCGGTATGTGTATAAAGGTGAAGAGGGAACGATCCGCATTTCCGATGATCAGACAATGAAAATCATCCAGACCAAAGCTGATTACCAAGTTGGCGAGACGGCGGAACTTTTGGTCCAAACACCGTTTGCCAAAGCCAAGGCCTTGGTCACAATAGAACGGGAAACGATTCGGGAGTATCGGGTAATTGATTTGGACACGAACCACCGCACCATTCAAATTCCCATTACGGGAAGCTCCGTGCCGAACATTTATGTTTCCGTGGTGACGGTTAAAGGCGGCGGTGATGGCGCGCCGGAGTTAAGAGTTGGGTATGCCAATCTGATGGTGAATACCGCCGGAAAGGTTTTGGATCTGAAAGTTACACCGGATAAAGCGGTGTATCGGCCGGGCAATAACGTAACCTTGGATGTTCGGACGCGTCGGAGTGACGGGACAGGGGTGTCGGCCGAGGTCTCCATTGGCGTTGTTGATGAACGGGTCGTTGCGCTTTTGGGCGCAATTGACAAAAATATACTTGGTCGGTTTTGGTTCACTCGATCAATTGGCGTAACCACCGCCAACACATTAACGCAACTCATTAAAAAAGTGTTTGTGGAAACCCAGGGAGACGGGATGGGTGGCGGTAAGGGTGAGGAGTCGCCGGCGGTGCGCGGTAATTTCTTGGACACGGCTTTTTGGAAAGCGGATGTGATCACGGACGGTGATGGCCGAGCCACGGTGAATTTCAAACTGCCGGACAATCTGACGAGCTGGCAGATTTTGGCGATCGGGGCAACAAAAGATACCATTGTCGGCGCCACTGAAGCTAAAATTATTACCCGCCGTGATTTGATGGTTGAGCCGCTCCTGCCGCGTTTAATGCGTCATGATGATACGGCCGTTGTTGGCGCCACAGTTTTCAATAATACTGATCGCGCGATGACTGCCAGTGTAGAAATAACTGCTGAAGGCGTTGGCGTTTCCGGGGAATCGTTGCGAACTGTCACGCTTGGCGCAAAATCGCGTAGCCCGATTTATTGGGTAGTCAAGGCGTCAATCACGTCAATGCAAGCAAAGTTTCGCGTTCAAGTTAAAGGAAATGGATTGGAAGACGGGTTTGAGGTCTCCATCCCCATTCTTCCGTACTCGGTGCCGGAAGCTACGACGGCTTCAAACATCTTTGGTCGTACCGCCACAGAAAAAATTCAGATCCCGGATCAGATTATTCCGGGCGCTGGTGAAGTGAAAGTGGCCGTTACCACCAACGTTGGAAGTGGACTTGGTGACAGCGTTAAGTATTTGGTGGATTTTGAATACGGTTGTTCAGAACAAACAACGAGCGCGCTCATTGCCGCCTTGCTCTATGAGGAGTTGGTTGCCAAAAAATTAGCGGTCGGTGACGAAGCTCTACTCAAAAAGGCCCACGCTAAAGTGGGGGAAGCAATCAAGCGTTTAATTCCGATGCAGAGGAGTGACGGCGGTTTTGGTTTCTGGTCAGAGAGTACGCAAACATATCCGCATCTGACGGCTTACGTTTTTTGGGGATTGTCGCGGGCGCAGGCGGCCGGATATGATGTTGACCGGGAAGTGTTGAATCGCGCGCAAAATTATTTGCGGGAATATCTGGCCCGGCCGTTTTCAGAACAAGCGCGATATTATCTGAACGAGCGGGCGCAGGTTTTAGCAATGGTGGCGGACTATGATGCCGGAAATTTGGGCGGTTATGCGCAATCGGTCTATGAGGCGCGCGATGAGTTGGCGGTTTTTGGTAAAGCGTATTTAGCAATGGCGCTTCAGAAAATTGACGGGAGTGACGCACGGGCTAAGAGCGTGCTGGGGGAGATCAGCGCCAAAGTTGTTTTCCTGAATTCCTCCACCGCGTACATCACGGAAGATACCGGCTACAACGACTACTTCATGAACAGCGACGTCCGTTCAACGAGCATTTATTTGCAAGCTCTTTTGCGGATTACGCCAAAAGATGAGATGAATGATCGGTTAATTCGTTGGCTCACGACGCAAAGATTGAATGGTTATTGGATGAGCACGCAAAGTACGGCTATGACTTTGATTGGCTTGGCGGATTATGTGACGAAGCATCCAATTTCCGAGAAAGCGTCCGTGGTGCAGGTGTATCTGGATTCGGCCTTGGCAGAGACCTTACCGTTTGAGAAGGGCGATCTCTCAGGCGAGCGGCAAGTGGAGTTTCCAATTTCTACCCTGCTCGCCAAAGGCGCTGACCATGAAGTTTCTGTGAAGAAAGATTCTGATACGCATTATTTCTATGACGTGACGATGCGCGTTTATCGTGAAATTGAGAAAATTGCGTCGTTTGAAAATGGCTTTAGCGTGACGTCAGAGGTGTATTCTTTGAAAGACGCTAAGCGTTTGCATCCTTTGAGTTCAGCGCGTCAAGGAGAAACGGTGCGGGTACGGATGCGGCTGGTCTCCACCAAAGCGCATCGTTTTGTGGCCTTTGAAGATCATCTGCCGGCCGGATTAGAACCTATTGATTTTACTTTGAAGACCAGTCCCCAACAGTTGGCGGATAAAACGCAACAGTGTTTTCCGGATTGGTCAGGGGAATCATATTGTCTGGCTGATTGGGAATATGATTGGTGGTGGGAAAATGTCTGGTCGCACACGGAGTTGCGTGATGATCGCGTCTTCTTGTTTGCCGAAAATTTGCGGCCCGGCGTTTATGAATATGAATTTTTAGCGCAAGCCGTAACACCCGGCGAGTTCCGTGTGCCGCCGACTCGCGCTTACGAGTTCTATAATCCGTCAGCGAACGGCCACAATGAAGGAAAAGTGTTCAAGGTGAATGCGCGATAATCGTGTTGAAGAGTGAACGGCAAATGCCGTGTTGCTTAGAACAAGAACGTCATTTGCCGTTCACTCTTCACTATGCTCTCTGTCCATTGTTATCGCACTTCCTTCATTATCATCGGTACGCTTAAACGTTGACGGTTAGTTTCTCCTTTAATCCTGTGTTTTTTGCGTCCGGCTAATTCTGCACGGTCTCCGACATACGTTGGTGTCTGATAAGCAGGGAAAGCGGCGCCAGCAAAAACCGTATGCTTGCCAAAACGGGCGTCAAGAGAATCAATGGCTTCATAAAGCGCCCGTAGATTGTTAACGGTTAGCGGCCGTTCAAACAGTGAAAGTTGTAAAGAATCCTGGGAAACAAAATCCATCAGCACGACACCAGTGGCGCGATATTGTTCATGCTCATTAAAGATTTGGCCAAAGAGATTTTGTGCGGCGACGAGCAGTTCATTTGGAAAGGCGCTGGCGCGGGAGAGTTGTGCTTCCACTCCGGTGTGCCGAAAATCTTGGGTGCGCAAATAAATGATGAGACGTTTGGCCAAGAGGCCGTAGCGGCGCGCTTTGATGCTGGCGTTTTCAATATTTTTGGCCAACTGGGCAAAGACATAATTTTTGTTGCTGGAAGACGGGGTAAATGTTTTGCTTTTGCCGATAGAAGCGTAAGTGTCTTTCGGTTCGGTGGTAACCGGAAGGATTGATTCGCCGCGCAGTTCTCGCCAGATTTCTTGAAAAGGTTTGGAGAGTTGCGCGCTGATCCATTCTTCGGATTGTTCTGCGTATTGTAAAGCCGTTTTAATGCCGTATTTGTTGAGGAAGGTGGTTGTCTGCGAACCAATGCCCCAGATTTTTTCCACTGGATATTTTTCTAGATAATCGTGAATATTGCGCCCGCGGATCACCGTCAAACCGGCGGGTTTTTTCCATTTGGAAGCTACTTTGGCCAAAACTTTGCTCGGCGCCAAACCAACCGAAACGGTAATCCCAAGTTCTTTATGGATTCTTTTTTGGATTTGTCCGGCCATATCTTCATAAGAAGCGCGTAAAGTTCTCCGCAGTCCAGTTAAGTCCGCAAACGCTTCATCAATGGAATATTCTTCAACCTGTGAAGTAAAACGTCTGATGATGGCGTAGAGACGCAATGAAAAAAGGGAATAGGTTTCATAATCAGACGGAAGGATAATGGCGTTCGGGCAAAGTTTTTTGACCTCTGATAGGGGCACACCGCGAGAGACGCCGTACGCTTTGGCTTCATAGCTCGCCGCGGAAACAATGCCGCGTTCTTTTCCGGTGATCACGGGCAGACCTTTATATTCCGGATGCACGGCTTGTTCGCAGGAAGCAAAAAAAGCGTCGCCGTCAACGTGGAGAATGGCACGAGGAAAGGAAGAGAGGATGAAAGGAGTGTGCATATTTTGTGTGTTGGATGCCAAGACCCGCAGTTCGACACCGCTTCGCGCGCCTCCAGCGGAAAACCGGCGGTTTCCCAACCTTTCGCAACGCGGAGTGCGCTACTCGCTTGTTTTGTCCTCGCCGGGCTCGTCGTTCGCTTAATGGTATTTTCTTACCACTCCCACCACCACGCCGGCGATTTTTATTTCTTCATCCGCTGTGATCACCGGATATTTAGGATTGGCGGCTCGTAAACGCACTGGCGAAAATTTTTCTGGCTGGTCAAAATATTTCATGGTCCAATCGTGATCAACTTCCGCAACGACGATGTCTCCATGTTTGGGATCACGTCCACGTTCTAAAAGCACCAAGTCACCAGGATTGATGCCGGCGTTAATCATAGAATCGCCGGAGACCTTGAGTAAAAAAGTGCTTTCACGGCGGGGAATCAGATATTCATCAAGAGAGATGTTATCCACCAATTCCTCCTCCGCCGGTGACGGCCAGCCGGCCTCAACAGTGCCGAGGATAGGAATGTGCAAAAGGCGAGACGTTGGGGATAACTTGTGTTCAGCATCTCTCCGGATCAAGCCAATTCTAATCAGCCGCTCAACAAAGTGATGAACGGCTCCCTTGGAGCTCCAGCTAAAAAGCTGAAGCATTTCACGATAGCTTGGCAGGCGTTTATGGGCCTGCCAAAAACGTGTGAGCGCTTCCACCCGCTTCTTATCCACAGGTTTCATACAGGAAGAGGTCATCAACCAGTATAGTGAACGTTCGTTCACCAAGCAACTGTGGATAAGTTATGTTTCCTATTTAAAAAATCGTTGATACCCATGGGCAAAATCTGTGCCGTCCATTGCCTTACCTCCTTCAAGCTGAACGCGATGTAAAATAATCGATCCCTTGTGAACAGTGAGAGCCGGTTGACCCGCAGGTGTTTTCCACCACCTTAGAACATTCTGATGTTCAGAAAATTTTTCATCCTTTTCTTTGAGCAGGGGAGAGAGCGCCAAAATTTTTATGCGCTTCCCTTGCAGGTCAGCAAAAACTCCCGGCCATGGAGTGAAGGCGCGGAGTTTTCGTTCCAGATCATCCGGTGTTTCGTCACCGCGAACACGTCCGTCTTCGCGTTCAATGATTTTAGTGTACGTTGCCAGACGGTGATTTTGCGGTTGTGGCGTTAAGGCGCCATCGAGAAATTTTATGATCGTTTCCGGTAAAAGACGAGCGCTAATTTCGGCAAGTTTGGTAAAAAGCGTTTCACTGGTGTCGTGTGCGGTGATGGCAAGGCGTTCTTGTGAGAGAATCGGTCCATGATCCATTTCTTCATCAATCAGCATTATTGTAACCCCCGTTTCTTTTTCACCGTTCAAAAGCCCTGTTTGAATTGGTGACGGACCGCGATATTTAGGGAGCAGAGAACCGTGCACGTTGACCGCGCCGCGGGGAAATAGTGACAGTACCGCAGTGGGAATAATTTTGCCATATTGCACAACCACGGCCACGTCCGCCTTTTGCGCCGAAAGCGCGGAGACAAATTTCGGGTCGGAAAGTTTTTCCGGTTGGAATATCGGTATGCCGACAGCGGTTGCTTCTTTTTTGATTGGCGGAGCGGTCACGGCGCGTCCGCGGCCAGCCGGTTGGTCCGGTTTGGTAACAACCGCGGCCACGGAAAATCGTGGATCAGAAAGGAGCGCGTTCAGAATTGGCACTGCAAAGTTTTCCGTTCCAAAAAAAATAATGCGGATCATGGGTGAGGGGTTAAAAAAACGCGGCGCCATAAAAAATTTTAAAGTTCCGTCCGGCTCGTCCGTTTGGCGCGAACTAGATCACGGGCTTTGTCAATAAAAAGCGCCCCGTCCAGATGATCAATTTCATGCTGAATGACGCGGGCCAAAAAATCAGAGGCATCAAAAGCCAGAGCGGCGCCGGTTGGGGAGAGCGCCGTCACCCCCACAGTCACATAACGCTTGACTTCGCCAAAAACGCCGGGCACGGACAAGCATCCTTCCATACCCCACTCTTTCCGCAGAGATTTTTTGGTAATTTGCGGATTAATTAGTACCAGATCTTGTCCGTGCGCAAAATCTTCCGGATTTTTGGTCATGCTCAAGGCCTGTTTGCCGACGCAAATTATTCGCACCGAGCGCCCAACTTGCGGCGCGGCCAGACCAATTCCATCATCGCCGTACATCGTGACCAGCATAGCGGCAATCAGATTTTGAACATCCGGAGAAATAATTGACGACGCCAAAATCTCCCGCGCCATTTCACGCAGAGCAGAATTCGGATGTGTGATAATAGAAAGTTTATTTCCCATGTTTTATGTTATCTGTTGGTTGTTATCTGCTTAGAGCGTACCATTTTTCCGGCAATTCATCAATAATCCGGCGCCGGGCTTCGGCGCGATTTTTCCCAACAAGCTTCACGGTGATTTGAATTTTAACCGCGCGTTCCTTGCGGCTGGTTGGTAAAATTTGCGGATCAGAAACATTTTTGCTGTCGGCATGATTAGTGGCCATTTTTCGGACGTGTTGGGCTTCTTTCAGCCCTTCAGATTGTGAAGCTGTGGCAGTAAAGAGCTCCAATAAAAGCGAAAACGGCGGATAGAGAAAATTTTGCCGCGCGCGCCATTCGCGATTATAAAAATTTGCGGGTGCGGTTGTTAAGGCGCGCCAAAAAGGATGGTCCGGATGATCAGTTTGGATGTGGATGGCGGCGGACGGCGCCAGAAAACGCAACTCCTGAATTTTATGCCAGAGCCGTTCCAACCCGCGGTAGTCCGGCAGATGAAAAAAAATATCAGGGTCGGCAATGATGATTTTTTCAATTAGCATCCATTCAATTTCCGGAGACGCAACGGTCGTACCAACAAAAATATTATGGCGCTCGGGAAATTTTTTGGCGAGTTGATCTTGGATGGCTTCAAGACCGGCGCCGTACTGGCGGAAGTTTGCGCCCTGACAATTGGCACAAACGGCGGGCATTGATTTGACGCGGGAACAAGCGTGACAGATCAGGTTACGATCACGATACAAAGTGAGCATCTGGCCGCACGATTCACATTGAAGCGCCGCTGCGCAATCGCGGCAAGAGACATGATGAAAGAGGCCGGTGCGACTGGCCAAAATAAAAACACCGTTGGCATTACGAATTTCATTTTCCGCCGTTAGCGAGAGCGGTGAAAAGTTTTTCCGATCTCGATCATCACGCATATTGATGATGGTGGCGGGAAGCGGCGGCGGAAAAATAGCGATCTCCGAACGCCATTTTTTCTTCTCCGCAAAAAGCGCCGTTTCCACCGCAAGGGAATAGGAACTGAAAATCACGCGGCTACCCAGATGTTTAGAGAGAAGCAAGGCCACTTCCCGTCCGCGATAACGCGGGTGTTGATCCCAATTATCGTGAGATTCGTCTTGCTCCTTATCAACGATAATGGTTTTGAGTTTTTGCCACGGCAAAAAAAGCGCGATTCGCGTGCCGACAATTAATGGCGCGCCATTGGCCGCCTTTTCCCAGACCTCAAAGCGTTCGGCAGAGGTCATTTGGCTGTGATAGGGAAGCGCGTCAAGATTTTTAGCCAGTTTTTTTGTCTCTATAATTTGCGGTACAACCAGCAGAATTTGATCGCGACGTTTAGCCCCGCGGGTTTGATCTTTTAAAAATTGTTGTCGTTCTTCTTCCGCGTGATAACGAAAGACCGTGATATTTCCGGGTAGTAGATTGCTTTGACCCGTCATTGCTGGAAGGTGAAGTTTTCTTAGGCGGCGTTTTAAGAGTGGCGGGAGAAATAATTCCAAATTAACGCTACTCGGCCCGCCATGGAGTTCATGAAAATCACGGAATAATTTGAGAGTGGTGGCATTCAGTAGTGGTGTTTCATTAAGAATTTGTAGAATTTTTTTGAGGGGCGGCGTTGTGCTGGTCGGAGATTCTACGGAAATTTCATAAACAACGCCCAAGATTTTTTTAGAGCGAAAGGGAATCTCCACTAACATCCCGGGCACAATCAAAAGATCAGCGGTGTCATAATCCAAAGTAAAAAAATGCGTCGGTAAGCGTCGCAAAGGAATAACGGAGACCTTCATATCAGTATTAAAGCGGTGGCGTAGCCCCCCTTCGCTACTACTGTAATTCCATTTCCGCCGTCAAATATCCGACGCCAAAGGGATGTTCATAGGCCAGCACGCGCGGTATATATTTTATTCGTTGCAGGGCGCCAAAGAAAATCAAAAGGGAATTGAGCGCGCATTCCTCCGCCCCCTTAACCATCTTGGTATCAAGACCCATTAAACCCGTGGCGTTGCCGCTTTGGATCATTTCCAAAATTTTTTCATCAAATTTTTTTCCGGCCGGTGAAAATCCGCCGGGCGCGTCCGAAGTCAAACAGTGTGAGAGGTCGCCGCTCGCAATTAAAGCACAGCGCGCGGTGGTGTGCAGAAGCGCATCTTTTAAAATATATCCGAAATCAAAATGATCTTTTGGGGGGAGCAGGGAATAGCCAATCGTGATAACTTTTACTTTTGGCAGATGCGCCGCCAAATAAAAAAGCGGCAGAGACGAACCGTGATCCAGTTTGGTGGAATGGTGGAGTTGTAGCGGCAAATGCGCCCGGTGCGTCGCCTCCTTAATATTCGCGGCGAGGCGGGTATCAGCTTGGAAGTTCGGATATTTTTTGAAATCGCCGGTTTCAGAAAAATTCGGTTGCATTTTTGGACTGGCATTTAGAACAAAAGCATGCGCCATGGCCGTGACATGTCCTGTTACAATTAGGATAGTATCAGGGTATGAACCGTAAAGTTCACGCTCAAGAATCGTGAAAGCCGAGGCCGTTTTTTTAAGTTTCTTTTTTTGTTCGGCGGGAGCGTTAGGCGCCAAAAAAGGCGGATGAGGAGTAATCGCGGCAAAAACCAAGGACATAGGAAATGCGCCACGCTTTAAGCGC
Organism: Candidatus Magasanikiibacteriota bacterium; assembly: GCA_015661005.1. Classification (GTDB taxonomy): domain Bacteria; phylum Patescibacteriota; class Patescibacteriia; order Magasanikbacterales; family JACTTX01; genus JACTTX01. Next base: position 6,832 of record JACTTX010000010.1, on the reverse strand, counting down.
GAGGGAATTTTAACGCGCCGAGGCCAGTTGGTCAATGTTTAAATATACCGGTTCTCCTTCATTATGCATAGTGAGCGTTGCTTCATCAACGTATTTAATATTTTTTGCGTTATAACCCAAACCTTTCATTATCGTTTCACTCGGGATATAACGGCGCTTGCCATCCGAAATTACGTACACCTGTTTGGTATTTTTTACAGCCACCAGCATTCCCTCCGGTAAGCGAACAGGATTGATTTCCAGCGGATATTCGGACAGCTCTTTCATTGAAGAAACGCGGATTTTTGATTTTGGGAAAGTTAACTTGGCAATGAACGGTGACCCGACAACGCGTCGTGTTCCATTTTTTACCCAGTAAATAGTTTTGGATTTTTTGTCCTGAAGAAGGGCGCCCAAAGGAAAAATTGAAGCTGAAGTGATAAAGTTGCCTTTTTCAAAACCGGCGATATCCGCTTCCTCAACATCAATTATTTCATCAGGCTGATAACCGAATTTTCGGACAACTTTTTCCGACACGAAGGGATTGATCACTTCATCCGTCAAGAGGAAGATTACACCATTCGGGGCGCGCAGAAGCGAATAGTTCATGAATTTAATCGGCGCTCCTTCCGGAAAACGTAAGAGATCGGAAGCGCTGACTGTGACAATCGCTTTGGGATCAAATCTGGAAACCAAAGCGGCTTTGTTCACAAATTTGCGGCGCAGTCCATTTTGAATGAGCCAAACGTCCTTGTCGCCATTGGCCTGCATGACCGTGCCGTTCGGATAAATTTTTGTGAACCAGCGATTCCAGACGTTCCACAAAACTAAATTGCCATGCAAGTGCGGCGTGTAAGTGTAAAAATAAGCGGTGGCGATATTCAAAGGCACAACTGGAGTAGCGTCAATCATCACCGTGCTGTTCACGCGCTTTAAGGACGGGTGTGTTGGGTTGTCCAGATAAAAGCGCGCGCTACCAGCGCCATAATCAATTTGCTTGGCGAACCCTTTGTATTTTTGGATGGCCGGATCATTCATACTGCAACCGTCACAGACGCCGTACCCAGTTGCCCAGTCCAATTGGCGTTGACTTGGCGTCGGATCTTCCGCAAGTGATTGTTCTTTTTGGATGAGCGTTAAAATGTAACGAGGATTAATGCGGTAAGTTTGGGCGGCGTCAAAAATAATCTGCGAAGCGAGTTTTGCGGCGTCCGTTATATCCGGCAAAATTCGTCCGGCCAGTCCACTGCCCTTGGCTTTCAAGAATATTTCAATTTCTTTTTGCGTAAGTGTTTGATAATCTTGAAGTTCCTCATCAGAGAGAATTTGATTGGGGTTGAACTCCAGCGTCTGCGCTTGCACCAAGACAGGCGTCAAAAGTGCGCTTAAAATCGCGGCCGCGCTTAAAATCGTGATAAAAACAATAGCGGTTTGCCGTTTCATATACTTAATATACACGAACAAACCACTTTTGTCACGATTATTTTTTGAGCTTGACGAGTGTGCGCAAAGGTAAAGTATTTACGGTCACCAGTTGATCCTTGAGAGCAGAAAAGTTGCCATCACCGTCATCATGGTAAAGGGCCACAAAGACACCGTCGGCCGGATAAACGTTAAGCAGGATTGTTCCTTCAGACATCAATCCGCTGTAAAGAACCGAGCTCCCGATATTTTCTCCAACGTCCCCGCCTTGATTGCTGAAAGCCGCAATAAAACCCGGCTTATCAAGGAAAGCGCTTGTGACTTTGACGCCATAATTACCGGCGTAGTCCTGTAATTCATCCAGTTTTAAGGATGGGACATTGGCGGCCGCCGACGGTTTTTCTGAAGGGGCGGATGGTTTGGCGGTCGGTGCGGAAGGAGCGGCCGCAGGCTGTGATCCTTTGCCGCATCCGGCTCCAATAAGCAAGAGCGCGCTAAAAATAAAAAAGAGTTTTTTCATAGTGCCAAAAGTATAGCACAAGGTTTAAAAGTGATTTTATCCACAATCTCACCCAATCAAAAGCTTCTCGTTCTTCACGTCAACTTTAACTTTTTTCCCTTCCGGCACTTTTCCCTCAATAATTTTTAAAGCCAGCGGATCCAAAAGTTCGCTTTGAATAACCCGTTTCAAAGGCCGCGCGCCATAAACCGGATCAAAACCTTTCTTGGCAAGGTAGGCGCGCGCCGCTGGTGTGACATCAATGGAAATTTTTTTCTCATTGAGCCGCGTTTTGACGCGTTCAATTTGCAGTTCCACAATTTTTTCAATTTCCGCTTCGCGCAGAGGATGAAAAATAATTATTTCATCAACACGATTCAAAAATTCCGGCTTGAACCGATCGCGCAAGGCCTCCCGCACTTTGTCACCCATCCGCGCTTCGTCATGAGCGGCGCCTTCCGGACGATCAGCGGAAAATCCCAGTTGCTCCGAATGCGCCAGATCAAGGATGGCGTCCGATCCCAAATTGGAAGTCATAACAATCACCGCGTTCTTGAAAGAAACAACGCGACCCTTGGCGTCCGTCAAACGTCCGTCCTCCAGAATTTGAAGAAGCATATTGAAAACATCCGGATGCGCCTTTTCAATTTCGTCAAAAAGAATGACGCTGTACGGGCGGCGGCGAATTATTTCTGTCATCTGTCCACCTTCTTCATAACCAACATAACCCGGCGGCGAGCCGATCATTTTGGAGACCGAATGTTTTTCCATGTACTCGCTCATGTCCACGCGTACCAGCGAGTTCTCATCATTGAATAAAAATTCGGCGAGCGCTTTGGCCAATTCCGTTTTGCCAACTCCGGTTGGTCCCAAGAAAATAAATGATCCGATTGGCCGGTTTTCTTCGGCAATGCCGACGCGGGAGCGGCGAATGGCGTTAGATACGGCGGCGAGCGCCTCTTTTTGTCCGACAACGCGTTTCTGCAATTCTTCTTCCAATCGCGCTAATTTCACGATTTCATCTTCCAACATTCTAGTTACCGGAATATGCGTCCAGCGCGCCACGACGGCGGCAATATCTTCCGCATTGACTTCTTCTTTCAAAATGCGTCGGTTTTGCTGGGCCTCGGTCAAACGTTTTTCCTCCGTGCGCACGGCCTGTTCAATCATCGGAATTTTTCCGTAACGGATCTCGGCGACTTTTTGCAAATCGCCGGTGCGTTCGGCAATGTCGGATTCGGCTTTCATTTTTTCCACCTGCTTTTTGTAATCGCGAATTTTGGTGATAATGTCTTTTTCCGCTTTCCAATGTAATTCCAACTGACTGGATTTTTCTTTAAGGTTGGCCAGTTCTTTTTCAATTTCTTCCAAACGTTCTTTTGACTCTGCGTCTTCTTCTTTGGAGAGGGCGCGTTTTTCAATTTCCAATTTCATTATTTGCCGTTTCATGTGATCTAGATCTGCGGGCATGGAATCAACTTCCATGCGCAAAGCCGAGGCCGCTTCATCAATCAGATCAATCGCCTTGTCCGGCAGATGACGCTCCGTGATATAACGATTGGAAAGTTCGGCGGCGGCAACGAGCGAGGGATCGGTGATGCGCACACCGTGATGCACTTCATATTTTTCTTTGATGCCGCGCAAGATGGCAATGGTATCTTCAACTGACGGTTCGGCCACAAGCACTGGCTGGAAACGACGTTCAAAAGCCATATCCTTCTCAATGTATTTTTGATACTCTTTCAAAGTGGTGGCGCCAATACAATGCAGTTCGCCGCGAGCGAGCGCGGGTTTCAGCATATTGGAGGCGTCAACCGCGCCTTCGCTCCCACCGGCGCCGACAATGGTATGCAATTCGTCAATAAAAAGCACGATTCTACCCGCGGCTTCCGTAACTTCCCGCAAAACCGCTTTTAAACGATCCTCAAATTCACCGCGGAATTTTGTTCCGGCCACCAGCGCACCAATATCCAGTCCGACGATTTCTTTGTCTTTAAGGGACTCCGGCACGTCAGTGGCGACAATGCGTTGGGCCAACCCTTCAACAACAGCGGTTTTTCCGACCCCGGGCTCGCCAATCAAAACCGGATTATTTTTGGTGCGTCTTGATAGCACCTGCATGACGCGGCGAATTTCTTCATCGCGGCCGATGACCGGATCCAGTTTTTCTTTGCGGGCCAGTTCCGTAAAATTTTTTCCGTATTTTTGGAGGGCTTGATATTTTTGTTCCGGTTCCAATGAGTCAACTTTTTGCGAACCGCGAATGGCGACGAGCGTTTTCAAAACATGATCATAATTTAATCCGGTGTCGGTCAAAAGGGGAGAGAGGGAATTTTTAGAATTCAGGAAACCAAGAAGGATATGTTCGGTGGAAATGAAATCATCGTGCAGTTTTTGCGTTTCCTGAAAAGCCGCGTTCAAAATCATCATCGTTTCCTGCGACATAAAAATCTGCCCGATGCCGCCGACGTTATAGCCCTGTTGTTTGGGAACGCGATCAATTTGTTCTTGCAGTTTGGTCTTGAGCTGGACTTCGTTCAGGTTCAGTTTTTTGAGAATCGCGCCGACGACGCCCTCTTCTTGTTCCACGAGCGCAAAAAATAAATGGCACGGCTCAATTTGCGGCTGGCCGTTAATGTTGGCAAGGTTGTTGGCGTTTTGGATTGCTTCTTGGGATTTGTGGGTGAAATTTTGGGGGTTCATAGGCAGAGAACAGATAACAGAAAGAAAATAGACGGCTGGTTCCTGTTAGCACTCATGGTTAGAGAGTGCTAATAGCATATAAAAATGGCCGGATATTGTCAAGAAGTGCTGAAAAACACGATATTTTAGTGGACATTTTGTCAATATCGCGCTATTATTAGGGAAGTTCACGTTGGTTAATGGTGCAACATGACAACGATTTTGATTCTCGGTGTCCAATTTAATAGGATGACCCGTGCGCAGGCACGCGTTCGTTTGCAGGAATTTTTGTCGGACGGCCGCCAGCATTATATTGTCACACCCAATCCCGAGATGCTCGTTAAAGCGCAGAAAGATTTTTGGTTCCACGGAATTTTGGACAGCGCTGATCTCTCTGTCGCCGACGGCGTTGGCGTTATCATTGCTTCTTGGATCCTTGGCCGCTCTTTGCCGGAGCGTATCCGCGGCACGGATCTTCTGGAAGATCTTTGCGAATTGGCCGCGGCGCAAAAACGCAAAGTTTTTTTTCTTGGCGGAAAAAATCAATCCTCGGTGGAGCGCGCCGCCGATGCGTTGCAAAAGCGTTACAAAAATTTGCCGATTGTCGGCGCCGAGCACGGCCCGACATTCACGGAACCGGCGGCGCAATTTGATCGTGGACAATTTACCGGAGTTTTGGAAAAAATTAAACAAGCAGAACCGGAAATTTTAGTTGTCGCTTTTGGACAGGGCAAGCAGGAAAAATGGATTAAGGAATTTTTGCGGGAATTGCCGAGCGTACAAATCGCGATTGGCGTTGGCGGCGCCCTTGATTATCTTTCGGGCGGCGCCCGCGCCGTGCCTACCATCATGCGCCGATTCGGGTTAGAATGGATATGGCGGCTCATTCATGAACCGGCCCGTCTGCCGCGTATTTGGAACGCGGTAATTGTGTTCCTTTGGTATGTCATTCTTTGGCGCATTCATCTTTACAAACCGGTGCGCCAGAATGTGCTGGCGGTAATCACCAACCAAGAAGGGAAGTATCTGCTGGCGGACAATCGGCGCTTTCATAAATTGGAGGGCAAGCCGCATTGGGAATTTGTGCAAGGCGGAATGGAACGGGGAGAGACGCCCGAAGCCGCGCTTTACCGCGAGTTAGAAGAAGAAACCGGGAGTAATTCGTACATGATTTTGCGACAGTTGCCGTTTGAAGATTATTATGAACTGCCGCTCGTTCATCGTCATCGCGCCAAGCGGCAGAAAATTTTTCTGGTGAAATTTATTGGCGCGGCCAAGGAGCTGACGGCAACTGATGAGATCCAAGGATTCCGCTGGGTCGCAAAGGATGAACTGATGACCACGCTTCATCCGCGCCGTCACAATGTTGGCGCCAAAGTAATTCTGCAAATATGAAACCCCGCGTTCGTTTTGCGCCATCGCCAACCGGTTTTCTCCATGTTGGCGGTTTACGGACCGCGCTTTATAATTTTTTGTATGCCGGAAAGCACGGCGGCGATTTTATTTTGCGCATTGAAGACACGGATCGTGAGCGATACGTGGAAGGCGCGGTCTTGAATCTTCTCAAAACATTGCATCAGATGGGACTGGACGCGGATGAGGGGCTTTCCATCAATGACGAAGATGAAGTTACGCAGTCCGGCAAGTTTGGTCCTTACGTCCAGTCAGAACGCCTCAAAATTTATTCGCGATACGCCGCCGAGCTGGTGGAAAAGGGGAGAGCGTATTATTGTTTTTGCGGGGCTGAACGGCTGGATAAATTACGGAGCGAACAACAGACCGCTAAAGTTCCCATGAAATATGACGAGCTTTGCAAAAAATTGACCCCGGTAGCGGTGGAACGGCGTTTGGCCAATAAAGAACCGCATGTCATTCGTTTGGACGTGCCCTCAACCGGTAAAACCGGCTTCACGGATCTGATTCGCGGAAAAATTGAATTTGAAAACGCCCTGGTACGGTTATCCATTAGGTCTTTGGGATGACGAGGATGACCGGCTGGCGGAGAAAGTAGTGCAGGGCGAATATTTTCAACACAAAGAAGTGAAAGGACACTGAGCGTGGCGAAGCGAGAAACCAGTTACGAAATTTGGCTCAAGGAAGAGGGGATTCCGGTCATCGAAGGCTACGGTGTCGAGGATGTCACTGAGTTGCCACTTAAAGCTTGGCAGCGCACCGGCGGCAAGGGGGCCTATATCGACTTGAAAGGGATGGAAGGTTTTACCGGCATGTACGTCGGTGAGATCCCGCCGG
>JACTTX010000032.1 GCA_015661005.1 Candidatus Magasanikiibacteriota bacterium | reverse complement strand
GCCCGAGGCCGCGCCCCCAACAACCACTTGATGTTCTCCCTCGCCGTCGGCGACACACCGTTACGGAGATGCTCCTTTAGACCTCCCCGAGAGATCCTTACTTCATTACGAACTTTCGTCGACATGAACCCTCACTTCACGGGTCTAACCCGTAGATTTTGAGTTGGACTAAAACAACAACCAAAAAACTGGGTGAGATTATACGCGAGATCAGCGTTGGTTGTCAAGCGTCCGCTAATTTATTCCAAATGCACCTGTCTCCCCCATTCCGCAAGCTTTTCTTTTAGCCGCGGATATTGCTCTAACGCGGCGTCTTTATCCACAATCTCGCCCGCCGCTGTTTTTGCTGATTCAATCAATTCCAGATCATCCAGTCGCGCGATGCGAAAATCCGGCAGACCGGATTGTTCCGTGCCAAATAATTCTCCGGCGCCGCGTAACTGCAAATCTTTTTCCGCCAATTCAAAACCGTCGCGGGCCTTCACAAAAATTTCCAAACGCGCGAGCGTTAGCGGCGACGCCGAATCCGTAAACAGCAGACAATATGATTGGTGAATACTGCGGCCGACGCGCCCCCTAAACTGATGTAATTGCGCCAACCCGAATCTTTCCGCGCCTTCAATAATCATCACGCCGGCATTCGGCACATCCACGCCGACTTCAATTACTGACGTGGAAACCAAAATATCGTGTTCACGATTCAAAAACTCCCGCATAATTTTTTCTTTGACTTTTGCTTTCATTCTTCCGTGCAAAAGAGCGACGTGTAAATTTTTAAAAACATCTTCCTTCAAGCGTTGCGCTTCCGCCGTCGCCGATTTCACCCCTAACTTGTCCGAGGGATCAATCAAAGGACAAATCACAAACACTTGACGGCCAGCCGCCACTTGTTGACGCACAAACTCATTGGCGGCCGGGCGGCTCATCTGATCAACAATCTTGGTGATAATTTTTTTGCGGCCCAATGGCATCTGGCGAATTTGCGTCAGATCAAGATCGCCGTAAAGCGTCAGTGCAACCGATCGTGGAATGGGGGTGGCCGTCATGGAAAGAAAATGCGGCGAAAAATCCGGATGCCCACTTTTTTCCTTGAGGCCGCGCCGCTGGTCAACGCCAAAACGGTGCTGTTCATCAACAACCGCCAAACCGAGATTGTGAAAACGCATTCCCTTCTGAATTAAGGCGTGCGTGCCGATGATAATTTGCGCCTCGCCACCGCTCGCCGTCTGCCGCACCATCGCCGGAGAAATTTTGTCACTTTTTTTCCCGCGCCGATCCGCTTTTTTGACGGGCTGATCCGCTTTTTTATCGCGCGGAACAACCTCCCATGAAATTTTTGCTGTGCTACCTGTCACCAGAGCCACCTTAACGCCGTGTGGACACAAAAGTCGGCAGATGGTTTGAAAATGTTGCTCCGCCAAAATTTCCGTCGGCGCCATGATGACGGATTGAAAACCGTGCAGAGCGCAATTATACATGGCCAAGGCGGCCACCACCGTTTTTCCGGAGCCGACGTCTCCTTCTAACAAACGGTTCATCGGGACATCGGACTGCATATCTTTCAAAATTTTCCAAGCCGCCACTTTTTGATCAGCCGTCAATTGAAACGGCAGAGCGGCCACCAAGGCGCGCGTTTCGGCTTCGTGAAAAGGAATAGACGCGGCCCGGGAAGAACGCACTTCCGCCCGCGCTTGCGCCACCTGCACTTGCGCCAAAAAAAGTTCTTCAAACTTAAGACGCCGCTTGGCGGACTCTAAGGAGCCCTCATCTTCCGGCCAATGCACCAACTGCACGGCGCGGCGCAAAGCCATGAGTTTATTACCGGCAATGACTTCATCCGGCAACCATTCGTTTACTTCCGCCAGGCCGGGCCGGGCCGCCGTGAGCACGGTACGCAATTGTTTTTCCGTTAGTCCCTGCGTCAAAGAATACACCGGCACCAAGCGGCCGGTGTGCATGGCCGCGCCGGTGTCCTTTTCATAAACCGGAGAAATCATCTGCACGCCGTATCGATCAAGTCCAATTTTCCCGGCCAGCGCAACGCGATCCCCGATTTTCAAAATTTTTCCCAACCACGGCTGATTGAACCAGATGACGCGAATGGAACCGGTATCATCAGCGACGATTGCTTCCGTCAAGTTGGTGCGCCGATATTTGGAGCGCTTGTTGGCAATCAGTTCCACACGCCCGCGCACCGTCCCGATGATTTCCATTGGCGATGCCGGATTTTTCGGCATCGCGGAAAAAATTTCTCCAATTTTTATGAGGCGGCGAAAATCGTCATACCGAAAAGGAAAATAAAAAAGGAGATCACGAGCGGTCTCAATATTCAAACGCTTTAATTTTTTTGCCAGACGTTTCCCGAGTGGGGAAATGTCCGCGACCGGGGTGGCCAGGTCCATAGTCAAGACAGCCCACTATCGGCCGGCCGCCGCTCGCGCCGCCAGAGCAAAGTACAAAAAATATTTATCCAATGATTCCGGTGTGGAATGATACTGATTGTCGCCGTAAAAAAAATCGCAAACGACTTCTCGGGCCCGGGTCAGTTCATGAAGACGCCATTTCCAACGCGGGTCATTAATTGTCAAATCAAAAAGTTCCAGAGCGCGCTCCAGCGCCTTGTCACGCAAATCCATATTTCCTTTTTTATCCCAAGCCAACGCCCGCCCAACTTCACTCCCGATATTTCCCAGTTGTTCAAGTAACGTAAATTCGCACCAACGTCCGGCGGCTAAAGTTTGATGAATGGCCGGTTTCATAGTTAGCTCGCCAGATCATTCACAATCTTACGGATGACTTCGCGAAGCGCGACCTCATCAATGCCGCGTGAGCGGTTGCCATGCCGCGGACGAACATTAATCATGGAGTCAAATTCCAACCATTCTTCAGTCAAGACGTCCGGGTACAAATTTATCCCCCATAAATTTCTTTGCTCCGAACCTCTTTCCATCAAGAAAGCTTCTTCGTCGGCATGCATTTCACCGCCAACGGCCATCAAGCGCTTTTCAATATCAACAACGGCCTTCACCATATCGCCAAAACGCGCTTCGGCAAATTTTTTTAATTCTCCCCTGGAAATTTTTTGGACGACGATCAGAATTTCCGGATGTTCATGGGGACTCATATACCTGACCGTTAATTATTCGGCTATCCAAAATGGTATCTGGTGCGCCCGGCAGGATTTGAACCTGCGACCCTCAGCTCCGCAAGCTGATGCTCTATCCGGACTGAGCTACGAGCGCGAGTGAATCAAATGAAAATGCTTGCATTTTCATTTGTGAGCGAACCTCGTAGCGTTCCCGAGCGAAGCGAGGGAACTTCTACGAGCGCATATAGCGAGTGAAAAGGAAATGTTTACATTTCCTTTTCCGAGCGGAATGCGCGAGTATGAATTTACGAAACAAATTCATACAGTGCGCGAGTGAATGGAGAGCGAAGATCGCGAAATGCGACCAATCGTGAAACAAAATTTCTTATACCCTCAACACCTTTTTCACCCGATCAAAAATCGTGTCAGATTCTTTGGAAGTATCTTCCGCAATAAACTGATTGAGCGTGGCGCGAACATCTTCCGCGTCCGCGCCGTCAAGCGGAACCTTGACGTGCGGAACCCAGCCGCCGGCCACGTCAAAGTAAATGGCCTTGGCGCCGCCATCTTCATACGCCAGCCAAAAATGATTGATCCGCGCGTACGGATAAAACTTTCCGTGCACCGCGATGCCCGTGTCCATTATTCCAAACGAGCCCATTTGCGGCTCCTGAATTTCATGGTACACGGTGATGATAGCGTAGAGCACGATGATCACGGCAAAGAGGGCGTTGGCCGTGATGACCGCGTAAATCACGCCGACCAAAAGCACGCCGCCGGCCACAGCATACCACCACCATGGATGATGGTGGCGTTCAAATTCCGGCACTTCCCAGCTGTGAAAGAGTTGGCCTTCCGCCATACAAGTAAACTATATCACGGCTACCGGAATTTGTAAATTACACATAACGGTACACATAACGGTATCAATGCACACTCTTACACAGATGTTAGTAGGGAAAACAAAATAAGATACAATGTCCAAGTATGCACACAGAGAATCTCGTTGAATCATTTATTGAGTACACCAAAGGCAGGAAAACAAAGGAAATGTACTACAATGCATTCCCCTCTCTTTTTGATCATTACTTTTTATTTTGGGCTGATAAGGATTTGCCATTTTATGATGACATCGAAACCATCCGTAAACGGACAGATCTGGTCCTTGGTCATCTATCTGGTATTGAAACACAACTCAAAAATCACGGGCTCGACGCCGAAGGATTGCATGACATTACCAAAAATCCCCAGCACACTTCCCGTATTGCGCTCATTGCCAAATAATTCTGTCGCTTGTCTTTTCTTCATGAGTGACTTCTTAAAATCCAGGAGCGCGGTTTGAAGATGTTCGCCCGTAAACGTTACAGATTTTTTCGTTGTACCTTTTACATCAAGCTCATCCTTATCATAGGCATCAAGCGAAAGCCGAGTATCGGCAAAAGCGGAAATTAATTCCAAAACGTTTGCATGATCAATCGGCGCACCGACCGGAAACAGGTGCTTGATATTATCAATCGCTTTCTGAAATTCGGCGTAGTTATTCTTGATGACTTTCGGGTTAATACTGTAACCCTTGGTGATGTGTTGGCGTAAAGTTTTAGTTGCCCACTGACGAAATCTAGTGCCTGTTTTTGAGTTAATTCTATATCCTACGGAAATAATTGCTTCCAAATTATATGAGTCGACAAAACGTTTTACCAAACGGTTTCCTTCTTTTTGAACTTGTTCCACTTTGGAACAAGTTGCTTTTTCTGAAAGTTCGTTTTCAACGTAAATATTTTGTAGATGTTTGGTGACTGCTTGTGGATTAACATCAAACACGGCCGCCATCTGCGCTTGTGTCGCCCAGATAGTGCCTTTTTCTAAATCATGACGCAATTCAATCGCGCCGTTTTTTGCCTGATAAATAACGACTTCATTTTTTTTATTTTTTTCATATCCCCTCATTATGTACCCACTGCTCGCTTCGGACGTCGCTCGGCTGCATGCTACGCACTTGCCGCGCTCGTGCCATTCGAATCCCAAACCATCTTTCATTGGAACATTTTTTTTCACAGAGTGGAGAAAAAATGTCATGGCGGAGGAGGTGGGATTCCCACTCGCTCCGACTCGCGGCCTGGGCGCTACGCACCGGACGCTCGCTGGCTCGCGTCCTCTCGCGCCCTTCGAATCCCTTATCCGACATCTCCACCGCTCACATCCAACTAAGTTGGATGCGTGCGATGGTGGCGGAGGAGGTGGGATTCGAACCCACGAGGGCTATTAACCCTGCCGGTTTTCAAGACCGGTGCACTAAACCACTATGCGACTCCTCCGCGTCCTCAATAGCAAGCGCATAAAGTATATGTTTTGAACCGGCGCGCGTCAATCGTGCGTTAATCACTACGTTAATCGCGCAAAAATTAACCGCGGCCGACAACAATGGCCGCGACATTCAACGCACCAGCCGCCCGCAACACGCACGCGCACTCGCGCAAAGTTGTGCCGGTGGTGGCGACATCATCAACCAAAATAATCCGGGCGCCATTTACAACCGACGCCGAGCGTTCAGAAACCGTAAAAGCGCCGGACAAATTTTTTCGCCGCGCCTCGCCCGTCAAATGCGCCTGCCTTTCCGTTTGCCGAATGCGCCGTAAAATCTCCGGCGCGACAGGCGGCAAGCGCGCCGATCGCGCCAAAACCAACGCGTCAAAAAGCGCGATTGCAATAAGTTCCGCCTGATTGAAATCGCGTTCCACCAAACGCCGCCGATGCAAAGGCACCGGCACAACTATGACCGGCGTCAACAACATTGAAGAATCAGCGGTAAAAAAATCCTCCGGCAAGTGTGAAATCATTGGCGCCATCCGGGCGCCAAAAAAATCCGCCGCCTCGCGCGCGCCTTCGTATTTCAAAGCATAGACGAGCCGCCTAATTTCCGGCACGTCATTTGATCCCAGAGCGACAACGCCTTTCAGCGGAAACGCCTCGGCCGCACGCCGACAAGCATCAAGTGAACAAAAACCAAACTCCGGCGCCGGATCCATGCAGACCGGACAACAAAAAAGCGGCCCGTTCGGCACGCGGGCCGCGCAAGACACGCAAACACACTCACCCACCGCGCCACAAATAACGCACATGGCCGGAAAAATCACGTTCACTGCCGCCCAAAAAAAATTTTTAAGCGAAGCGCGCGCCGCCTTCTGCCAATCACGAACCGCCAAAAGAATACGTTTGAAAATCCCCTCCTTAATCATATTCGCAATTCTACTCCGCCCAGACCGCGGAAGCAAGCCGCCAAACGCCGACCGATTGTTCCAGTGAAAGATTCAGTGTTTGATACTGGATAACCGCTGGCGCCGTATTCTTCATCACCTGACGTTGCGTCCGCAACGCAAAAGAAATTTTATTGGTGTCCTTGGCGGAAACGTTGGTGGTGAGGACGCGCGTGATAACGGTTGTCGGTTCGCCCAAAGGCGCGGCGTCGGCAATCACACCATTGGCCCAAGCGCTCATCGCGGCCGTCATATTAGGAAGCAAATCACGCAAATTTTGAAACGGCAAAGCCGTGGTGTAGGTGCCAAATTGACTGCCGTAAAGAGCGGCCAAACGCAAAAGTCCCGCGTCTTCCGCGCTGATGCTTTTAACCGCCGGAGGTTGCGCTTTTTCCACCGGCGTTGCTTTACCAAAAGAAACGTCGCTCACGATTGGCGCCGGTGTTGGCGCCGGCGCCAAAGCCGCCGGTTTTACGGCGGCGGGACCAAGATCGGCCGCCGGTTTGGCGCGCCGCGCGATTACCACCGCGGCGATAATTGCCAATACCGCCAACAATGCGACGCCAATTATCAATATTTTTTTCATAATTCCTTAGTGGGGACAGTTCTAAAGGGGACACTTCTAAACGCTTTGCGTTTAG
>JACTTX010000043.1 GCA_015661005.1 Candidatus Magasanikiibacteriota bacterium | reverse complement strand
CGGTGGACGCCAGCGCACCCAAAGCGCGTGGGCCGGCGAACAACTGTTTGTCGGTGTTTGATATATTCTTCCAAAACGTTTTTGAGATTCAAAACGCGCGGTTGGATTCCGTCCACAATCGCCAGCATATTGACGTGGAAGGTTTCTTGCAGTTGCGTCATCTGATACAAACGATTCAAAACTTTTTTTGGATACGAGTCCTTTTTGAGTTCAATCATAATCCGCATTCCGGCCTTGCTGGACTCATCGCGCAAATCTTTGATGCCCTCAATTTTTTTCTCTTGCACCAATTCCGCAATTTTTTCCACTAATGTGGCTTTGTTCACTTGATAGGGGATTTCCGTAACAATAATTTTGAAAGTGTCGCCTTTGCTTTCAATTATTTCCGCTTTGGCGCGTACGACAATCCCGCCCCGTCCGGTGGCGTAAGCGGCTTTAATGTCATTCACGTTGTAAGCAATGCCGCCGGTCGGGAAGTCAGGGCCTTGAATAAATTGCATCAGGTCTTCAACGCTGGCGTCAGGATTTTCAATTAAGAGCGCGATGGCGTCACAGAGTTCACCCAAATTATGCGGCGGAATGTTGGTGGCCATGCCGACAGCAATTCCCAAAGTGCCGTTCAAGAGTAAGTTTGGGAGGAGGGAGGGCAAGACGCGCGGCTCTTTGTGCACGCCGTCAAAGTTCGGCAAGAAGTCAACGGTATCCTGATCAATGTCCGACAAAAGTTCGTCAGACAGTTTTTGCAATTTGGCTTCGGTGTAACGATAAGCGGCGGCAGAATCTCCGTCAATAGAGCCAAAATTGCCTTGGCCATGCACCAGCGGATAGCGCAAAGAAAAATCTTGGGCCATGCGCACCAGCGAATCGTAAACGGCACTGTCGCCATGGGGATGATATTTGGCCAGCACTTCACCAACCACGGCAGCGCATTTGCGGAATTTGGCGCCGCTTTTCAAACCCATGTCCCACATAGCATAGAGAATACGGCGATGCACGGGCTTTAAACCATCGCGCACATCAGGCAGAGCGCGGGAAATGATCACGCTCATGGCGTAATCCAAATACGATTGTGAGACCTCATCAACAATCGGCTGGGGGATGACCGTGCCGACGGACGCTGGTTTTTCCGGGGATGAGGCGTTGCCGACAATCGTTGATGACGCGGCCGTCAATTTTTCTTTAATGGCCACAATAGCCGCGCTCTGCGCTGACGCCGTTTGCAATTTTTTGGTGAGATCATTGATGGCGTTATTTGTGGCGGCCGTCAGGTCATTCTTTTTTTGTATGGCCATACTCAATTCATCCAGTGACATTTCTTTGGGCATGATTCCTTCATTCTGCACGCGCTCAAAAGCGTTACCAGCGTGCGTGCCGATCATCACGGCGCCGAGCGCCACCGCGGCAAGGCCAAACGGCGTTACATAAAACCACAATTTCCGCGATTGCCGCTCTTGTGCCTTACATTCAGCCATCAGTTCCGCATATGAGCAGGCGCGGCCCGGCAATCGTGTTCTCTGTTTTTTGTTCTCTGTTTTTTGTTTCATGTTTTATGTTTACTCCCGTTCATATTTCTCCAACAACACCACTTGCATCTCCTCCGTTGGCAATTCTTTTTTAGTAAGCTTGAATTTTTCCACCGGCGCGATACCGCTTTTGCCGATGGCTTTCAAAAATGCTTCCGGTCCGGAAAATTCCGCGCCCGTTTCGGCGGCTTTGAAATCAATTGGAAAGACCAGCCGCGGTTCAATTCTGGTGGCCAAGTCTGCGGCTTTGGCGCCGTCCAAAACATTGCCGCCGCCAACCGGCACAAAGAGCGCGTCAACCGAAGAAAGAGCATTCAATTCTTCTTCCGAAAGCGGCCGGTGCAAGTTTCCAAGAAACGCCAGTGACACGCCTTCAATTTCCGCGCGATAAATTACCGTCGGCGCGTTACTTGGTTTTTTTTCTTCGCCGTCCGTGGCCATGCCGTACACTAAAACCGTTTTGCGTTCGTACTCGCCGGGTTCTAAAATCGTGAAAGGTTCTTTGGAAAGAGTTACCAGATTTTTTTCTCCGGCCGTCAACAAAACCAAGTCCGGAGAAAAACTTCTGGGAAAATTTTCTTTCTCCGGACGATAAGGATCAAACAAAACAACCACATCCTCACTTTGCGCTTTGAGGTCAATACGGACGGCGCTGCGGCCAAGCCAGGTGATGTACATACATGTGGGGACAGTTCTAAAGGGGACACTTCTAAATTATTGAGCGATTATTTTAGGTAGGGTACCAATAATATGTTCATAGTGTAGTCCTAAAATCTTAGTTTGTAAAGAGGGTTACGGCGAATAAAAGCGTGAAATTATTTTAGAAGTGTCCCCTTTAGAACTGTCCCCACCATTAAAAAAGAAGCACCCCCGGACATCGCTGTTAGCGAGCCGGGGGTGTTCCGTTAAGGAGGATTTTGGGCCGAGGGGTGCCGACTTGCGTCGGGAAACTACATGGCCCAGAAGGAACTGAAGGAACTAAGGGGTGGGAGCGGGGCAGTTCTTCGGGACGAGGTACAGATTGTCCACGAAGATGCCGTCGCCCGGTGTGGACGAACCGTCACCCGAGAACGAGCCGTCCGAGATCACCCGCAGGATCACCCTGTGCGTGTTCCCTTTCTCAAACGTCGTGGACGCTGTCGTCCACTGGTTCGCGCTCGCGGAAGGGGAGAGTTCGGTGAAGCCACCTTCGTCCGTGGCGAGACCGAGGGTGAGCTTCCACGCCCCATACCCGTTGGTGCGAGCCGTCCACTGGAAGTAGACGGTTGCTCCGCCAGCAGGCGCCTGGACATCGAAGTACCCCACCTGCCCCGGGGTCGGCCCGCCCGGTGTTGCGGGGCAGGAGCCGTTGCAAAGCCAGCCATACGAGCACTGGCCAGCAACCGGATCGGCGATGGCGAAGGTGTACGGTTCAAATGCACCGGAGTGCATCGGCCCCGCGTCACAGCCCTCAAAATTCGCGGACCAGAGAATCACCGGCGTGCCTTTGCAAACTCCGCTTTGGCACGTGGCGTTCTCCGAACAACCGGTCACGTCCGTACAGGACGAACCGTCGTTGCCCGCGATCGGGTCGCACTGCCCGTTGGTGGAATTGCATCCCATCACGTGGCAGGCGTCAAGGCCGGGATCCGCCGGACACGACTTCGGCTCGTGCTGTGCGCCCGCGATCGGGTCGCACGAATCCACGGTGCAGAGGTCTCCGTCAGTGACGTCAACCCCACCATGAACGCACTTGCCGTCCGCGCCGCAAGAATCCGCGGTGCAGAGGTTGCCGTCGTCGCAGGAGACCGTGCCGGAAACGCAGGCGCCATCGGCGCAAGTGTCCCCAGTCGTGCACTCCTTCCCGTCCTCGCACGGGTCCGTGTTCGGCGCGAGCCCGCAACCCGTCAC
>JACTTX010000009.1 GCA_015661005.1 Candidatus Magasanikiibacteriota bacterium | reverse complement strand
TGGTGAGTTCGGCCGCGCTTGGCAGAACATCTATACCTCTGGCACAATTCGTGTCGGCACCTCCTCCACAATCAGCAATACCGCCATTGCCTATACCGGAGAACTTACCGTGAGCAGCACGGCTACCACCACCATCATCGGTAGCGCCGGATCCGACGCTACCGGAAATGCCGCCATCATTTTGCGAAGCAACGGCACACTGGCCACGGCCGATCTTTTGCGTATTCAGGAAGATTCCAGCGCCATTCCGGTTGTGACCATCAATGCAGCGGAAAATTTTGGCATCGCTACTTCCACACCCGGCGCTTCCGCCAAATTTGGTGTGAACGGAGATGTCTTTGTTGGCGGAAACTTTACCGTGACCGGCACCTGTACCGGTTGTGGTGGTGGCGCTGGATTTACGGACAATGGCACGACCGTTACGCTAACCACCATCACTGACAAAGTCGGGGTCGGGACCAGCACGCCTTACGGAAAACTTTCCATCAATTCGGAAACCGCCAGCAACGTTGGACTCGTGGTCTCCGCCACCTCATCACAATCCGCCAATCTTTCCGAATGGTATGACGCCTCGGGCGTACTGCAAATGACGGTCATTGCCGGCGGCGGATTACGCGCCTCATCAACGTTTCAAGCTGGTGGTGAAGTGCGTCACTACGCTGACACTTATCTTGGCGATGCCACCACCACGGACGTTACTTACGTCAAATCCTATTTGGGTGATTCGTTAATCCCAACATCTAATGGTATTTTAGATTTAGGCAAGAGCGGGACAAATTATTGGAATAATGTTTATTCGCAATTCTTAATAACAAGTAATAATCAATCAACAACAACCATTTCCGGCGCCACTTTAACTTTTGCCGGCGCCGCCACCGGCACCATCACCGGTTCACCGGTAACTGACGGAGCTGGCAACGCGGCTATTATAATTCGCTCAAGTAGCGCCTTGGCCAGCGCTGACCTGTTACGCATTCAGGAAGATGCCAATGCCACTCCGGTTGTCACCATCAACTCCTCGGAAAATTTTGGCATTGCCACATCCAGCCCGGGCGCTTCGGCCAAACTTGGCGTGAACGGCGATGTTTTCATTGGCGGCAATATCACCTTTACCGGCGCTTGCACTGGTTGCGGCAATTCCACGGGCTGGACAAAATCCGGAAGCAACGTGAGCTTGATTACCGGCGCTGATTTTGTCGGTGTTGGATCAAGCACGCCGTTTGGCAAACTTTCAGTGCAAGCCGGCGCGGATACTGATCGTGTTCTGGTGCTAAAAGGAAACAGCGCCACGCAAACGGCAAATTTGACCGAGTGGTACACCGGCGGTGGTGTTAAACAGATGATTGTTGATCCGAGCGGCAATCTCTATAGTTCTTCATCAATTTATTCCAGCGTTACCTCCACAATGGCCGCCCTGATGGTTGGGCCAGTGAATACTTCCACACCTTATGCAAAAATGACTATCTATCAGCAGAATAATGTTGGGTTAGTGCTTGGCCAGCCAACAGCCACCAGTGCGGGCGGTGATTATTTACAGGTAATTGACGGTAATGGTGTGGTATATATGCGAATTACAACGGGATCAGGTTCGGCTCGCGGCCAGCTTGATTTAACCGGAGGCACTGGGGCAATAAAATTGAATACCGGCGGGCTTTTGTTTAGCGATGGCAGTACTATTGCCATTTCAACCAATTTAACTTTGACGAGTAATACCGCTCTGGTGAATATCCCTGATGGGATTAATCAGACCGGCACCGGCACTAATAGTTTTGACGGCAATTCGTTTACCATTGGCGACGCTGTCACTGATACCTTTACCGTTACGTCTCGGGTGAATAGCAGTTTCATTCCAAGTACTGATGGCGATAACTCGCTCGGATATCCTAATCTGCGCTGGAAGCATTTGAACGTCGGTGATCCATCTTATACGGCAAGCTCTGGTTCAACATCAACAATTGAGATTAGCACCACAGTTAACGGAAGCGCATCAGCGCTTGGGTTTATTAAAGGCATTAATGCCCTTGTGCAGAATAATCAGGGCACCGCGCCTGGTACGATCACGGAGGTATTTGGAGCGGATATTTTGGCCAATTTTGGCACGAATGCTGCTGCCCACTCAACTTCCACTTACGGCATCCGCGCTCGCGCCAACTATACTAATGCCCCTGTCGGCAAGATTGACTATCTCTATGGCGGCTGGTTTTCAGCTTCAAGCACATCCGGCACAGGCATTACCAACTATGGTATCTACGCCTCCTCCACTGGCGCGGCCACCAACTGGGCGGGATTTTTCTCCGGCAACACCTCGCTTGGACAAGTTACTTCAACAGACATCACTAATTTCAGTTCGCGCATCAGCACTTCGCTCATACCCGTTTCCAACAACCAGCTGGACTTCGGTGAGGGTTCGCGCGCTTGGCGCGATCTGTTTGCCTCCGGCACAATTCGCGTTGGTACGGTTATAAACGGCATTACTTGGAATAACGGGACTTTTACCGGCAATGCTTCGGATACGGTCGGACAGATTGACACTCGTTTCACGATTGACACGGCGCAAAACGGCACGGAAAATGATGAAATTTTGCGTTTAAGCAGTTTAGGAACGGCGCGATTAATAATTGTCGCCACTTCCACAGATCGTGTTCTTTTCCGCAACAACGCTTTCAACGCCGCCGGCGCGCAGGCCTATGTTTTTGATACCGTGAATTCCTTCACCTCGGGCACGGATCGGATGCTCGTTTCTTTCAGAAATGCCGGTACGCCCGAGGTTTCCATTTCCGCGGGCGGCAATGTCTACGCCAATAATTCCTTCATTGCTAACGCCACGGGTTCTGGCTTGGGGGACGTGGCCGAATATGTTGAAATGGCAAAAAATGAAACGGCTGAAGTTGGTGATGTTCTGGTTGCTGATTTGAAAGAGCCAAACAGCTATCGCCGTTCGGACAAGAAACATATGGCCGAAGTTGCCGGCGTGGTGACTGATACCGGCCGATTTATCATTGGTTCCAATACCACCGGCTCCCGCGTACCGCTCGCGCTTGCCGGATTTGTCAAAGTGAAAGTAACTGACGAAAACGGTCCAATTAAAGCCGGAGACATCTTGGTTACTTCCTCTAAAAACGGCTATGCCATGAAATACGACGACAAGAAAGACGATAGTAATATGGTTGGCGTCCTTGGCGTCGCCGTTGAAGATTTGAAAACCGTTGAGGGTAAAATCGTGGTCTTGATTAAGACCGGCTGGGTAAATTCACGAGCCACAACTCTTGAGACCTTGGCTCAAGATGTGGTAGCATTAGGAGAGGCAACCGGCGTCAAGATCAAAACCTCTTCAAGCGGCATCTTGAACACCTCGGAAACAGCAAGCGGCACGCTTGCGAGCACGAGCGGTCAGGATTTGATGAATGGTTCAATCATCAACGTCAAAGCCATTGCCAGCGCCTCGGGCAAGTGGTCAATATCGGATGACGGCCGGATTGTGAGCGCGGAAGTTGTGACTGATGACGTCATGACTAAGAAGCTTTCGGTCAAACAGGATGCGGATAAAACCAAGTCCACGATTGGCAATGCCACTCTAACCGCCGGAAGCGGAGACGTGACCGTGCAAAATGAGTTGGTCACGGACAATACTCGCGTCTTTGTGACTTTCCGGAACAATCCCGGTGGCACTTACTGGATTTCCAAACAGGGAAGCGGTTACTTTGAACTTTCGGTGAGTAAAGTGCCGGATGTGGATGCGGTTTTTGACTACTGGCTGGTGGATGTGATTCTGCCGGAGATACCGCTGACACCAACTTCCACGCTCTTGGCCGCGCCGGTTGAAGCAACGGTAACCGATACTACAGCAACATCTACCGTGGCAACCGACACGACGGCCTCATCTACCCCCGTAAGTGCGTCACTACCAGCACCGGCTGATACGACTTCTTCAACACCGATTGCCGACATTTCTGAAAGTCCACCGGCTGATACTGCGTCTTCAACTCCCATTTCTACATTATAAATTTCCAATTCAATATTCTTAATCCTATGTCCTTTCATTCATCGCGCACTCTTAACACGGCTACCAAAGTCGTGCTACTCGCGGCCGTTTTTTTGATGCCGCTTTTCGTCCTTCCGTTCACCTCGGAAGTCTACGAGTTTAACAAACAATTTCTTTTGTACGGACTGACGCTCATTGCCTTTTTGCTATGGCTGGTGCGAGGGATTTTCATGCGCCAGTTCACCATTCGCCGCACTCTTCTTGATATCCCAATACTGGTGTTGCTGGGCGCATTACTTCTATCCAGCGTCTTGTCCGTTGATCGCCGTTTGAGTTTCTTTGGCGACTTTGCTTATCTGGACCGCGGCTTTCTGACGTTTGCCTTCTTGTTCCTTTTCTATTTTTTGGTTGTGCAGACGTTTGAGTCGCTCAAAGGCGCGATGACTTTGGTGGTAACTTTTCTACTTTCCGGTTTAGCGGCCAGCATTTTTTTCCTGCTCAAGGCCTTGGATCTCGTGTCATTTAATTTTTTGAATTTACCGGGGTTGAATACCGTCAGTTCCTCGCACACGATTTTTGCCGTTTTTGTGGCCAGCGTTTTTCTCCTTTCCTTGAGTATTCTGCTCGTCAAAAAAACGGCCGTGCTGGTTGATGTCATCGGCGTTCTGGCTTTGTTGGCTTCCGCGGCCACGCTCGTTCTCACTGGTTTCCCGTTGGTCTGGATTTTGACAGCCATTGGTTTGTTTTTTGTTCTGGTTGTTGCCATGTCGCAGATGGAGGCCAGCCGTATTCCGGTCATCTCTCTGGTTTTTGCGCTTTTTGTCGTCTCCGTTCTGTTTATTTTCTTGGGCGAACCGGATATCTTGAAAACTCGCCTGCCAATTGAGATCTCTCTCTCCTCGCAGACCTCTTGGGACATTGCTTGGGGCGCGTTTTCACAAAACGCCCGTCACTTTTTCTTTGGCTCTGGCCCATCCACTTTCCTTTACGACTTCTCGCAATTCCGTCCGCAGTCCTTCAACATGAACGCACTGGCCTGGTCTTTGCGCTTCCGTGAGCCGTACTCGCTCTTCTTTGCGGTTATGGCCGAATGGGGAATTTTGGGGATCTTGTCCTTCTTCTTTGTCGTCTTGATGGGTCTCGGAATTATTTTTGCGGCCTGGATGCGTCGGCATTCCAGGCAAATGCACGCTGTTCGTGAAGAGCTCGGCGACAAAATTTATCTGGCCTACCTCTTGCCCTTTGGCGTGGCGCCGGTTTGGCTTTTGGTTTTGATCGCGATGTTTTTGATGAACCTCGGATCTGTCCTCTTCCTGACTTTTTGGATCTTCTTGGCGATCTTTTTGGTTTCCTCGCGCGGCTATGTGCAGGTGATCTCGGAAAAAATTTATTCTTTGAAAACCTCGCCGCAGTATGTCTTGGCCTCCTCTTTCGCCGTGATTCTGGTTTTTACGGCCGCGATTGTTTTGGGTGTGTATCTGGGCAGATTTTATGGCGCGGAAGTGGTCTATGCCAAAGCGCAGAGAATAAGCGCCGGTCCGGCCAGCGTTGATGAGCGCATTGCCATGCTTCAGCGTGCCATCACTTTGAATGAAACGCGCATTGATTATCATTTGTTATTGTCAGATGCCTACCTTCTTAAAGCGCGATTCGTCTCCGAGAAGCCGGGTGCGGATGCCCAGACGATAGCGTCCTATGTGGGCGCGGCGGTCAATCAGGCGCAAAGAGCCACCGAGATTTCCCCGCAGAACGTGAACACTTGGGAGCTCTTGGCGAACAATTATGTAAACGCCAGCGGACTCGCCAACACCACGGACTTTGCTTTGAAAGCGTTTCAGAGGGCGGCGGAGTTAGAGCCAACCAATCCCACTTTGCAGTTGAACATTGGACGGTTGTATTTCTCGGTGCGGCGTTTGGAGGACGCTAAAGCCGGCTTTGAATCGGCCATTACTTTGAAGCCGGATTTTCTGATTGCTTATCAGTCCTTGGCGATTTTGAACGAAGCTAATGGAGATTTGCCCGGCGCGCTCGTGGCGATGGAACGGGGAATCCAATACGCCATGCGCAGTCCGGAATATCTTTTCCAGATCGGGCGCTTGTACTTTAATCGTGGCAAAGGAAATGATCTGGCGGCCGCGGAGTTGGCGTTTCGGACCGCGCTACAGATTGAGCCGCGTTATGCTGACGCTTTGTATGCCCTTGGTGTCTTGGCGGAACGCGTTGGCAAAAAAACTGAAGCCGTGCAGTTCTACAAAGCGGTGCAGGAACTTGATCCCGCCAACAAAGACATTCTGAAAAAGCTTCAGGGATTATTGAGCGGTCCGCCGCCAGCCCTCCCGTCAGCCAAATAGGAATAGGTGTCACTCTCAAAGGCGCCACTTCTAAATCGCAAAGTGACAGTGATTCAACTGGACAAAATATGACATTTTGCGGTCCGGCAAGGAAGTGGATAGCCAGCTTTACATTACATTTCGTGTATGGTACACTATTGTCATAATCATGAAAAGCAGAAAAAACCTTTTAGAACAGCTAAAATCCTTGCCCCACTTCGGCAAAAATACCGTTTATCAGCTTGGTAAACAGCTGGGGCTTAAAGATAGCACGGTTGACACTTACATCAGCCGGTTTCTGAAGTACAAAGAAATTATTTGGCTCAATAAGGGTTTATACGTGTCCACCGATTTTTTCGGAAAAAATAAGAACGATATTTCATATTCGTTCTATCTTGCCAACGTCATACGCACACCTTCCTATGTGAGCTCATGGGCGGCTCTCCAGTATTACAATCTCGCTACGGAAGCGGTCCATTCCATCACCTCGGTTTCGCTCAAAGTCACGAGAGATTTTGAAACCAAGGCCGGCAATTTCTCATACCAGTCGATCAAGAAGGATTTGTTTTCGGATTTTTATCTTACGAAAGGGAAGTTCGATTTTTATATCGCCTCACCCTCAAAAGCATTGTTCGATTTGCTGTATTTCAGGACGCGCCAGTTCCGTAGCGTTAAACCGGAGAATATTAAGGATCTCATCGAAGAATTGCGAATCGACATAGATGAAATGGATACATCGGAGCAGGAAAAGTTTTATTGCCTAGTGAAGCGAGAGAAAAGAAAAAGCAGTAAAGCTGATTTTTCTTTTCCGAGCGAACGACGGTAATATGCTCGCATATACAATGATTAAGAAATACTCCCATGAGTGAACGCCTAACCTCAATCTTAAAAAGAAAGCTTGAAGACCTCGCCGCCTATGGCGGGCTTGATGCCGAAACCCGTCGCAATGCGCTCAAAGAGGAGCTGCAGTATTACGTTCTGAATTTCATCTATCACCATCCGGAATATAACAACTGGATCATGTACGGCGGGTCGGCTCTACGCCTCATTCACGGATTGGATCGTATGTCAGTTGACCTCGATTTCGAAGTATCCCACGCGGTGACCGAAAAGTTTCTTGAAGAGCTGAAAAAAGAAGTTGATGAGCATTTTGCGAGTACCTACGGTACTAATGCCGATTTTTTGGCAATTAAAACCACTAAGGGCCGCGGATTGCTTCTGAAATTCACCGTCGGCGAAGAACTTAGTTTCGGCCATTCTTCCAAGCAGATACACATAAAAATTGATCTCAACCACTTTATCGCGCCAAAAACCGTTACTGAACGTCGGCCGTTAAACCGTGATCAGTTATCGTTCGTTATCATCACCTACAATATGTCCGCGCTCATGGCGAGTAAGATTGCCGCTATCTTTTTGCGAGGGACTCGTGGCATCGGCAATGCGATCTATGAAGAAAAAGGCCGTGATATTTACGACCTGCTCTGGTATATGGGCAAAAAAGTGGTTCCTGATTTCGATTATCTCATTGCCAAAAACGTCAATGTAAAAGACCCTCGCGCGCTTTTTGATAAGCTCACGATCCAAGTCAATAAAGTAAGCGACAAAAATCTCGAGCAGGATCTCGAGCGGTTGTTCGTGGACAAAAACTATATTCGAAACTGGCTGAAGAACTGGCGGGAGAGTTATCTCCGGCTTCTGGATGAATACAAGATTCGTACCATAAAGGAGCTGGAAAGTATTGCAATACATCAGGAGTTCCGAACGGGTACTTTTTTATTCGTGTATTGGTACAAAACAGAAGATGGCGGATCAGTCAGGATCATTTATAACATCAGCGACTACTGGATGGATTTTCGTGATGGTGATTTGCCGATTGAAGCGGACAAAAAACTGGAAGATAAAATAGAGTTCGGAAGAAACGGTGCGAGTAGCCGTCCGACTCCGGAAAAAAAGCTCAAGCAGTACGCGACTCTCTTTTATCGGAAAACCGAAAAGTATTTCAAAAAGACGAATGGCGTCATGCTTGGCGACACTATTACTACCAAAGTCATCCGGATGACGGCCGATAATCTCAATCAGAAAGAGCAGATCGTGCTCAACAAATCGGCTCTGCTTTCGTGCGAACTTGATGATTTATTGAAATAAAATGACCAACGACCGAAAATAGTGACAGAACGATTGAAAAAAGATATAAAAAATTCGTTATTGATGAAATTAAGATTCACGAACGGGAAATGAACAAAAAGGTCTTCATTGGATTATCCGGCGGCGTTGATTCCGCCGTTTCGGCCGCCCTTTTGCAAGCGGCCGGTTTTGAAGTGCACGCCGTTTTTTTGAAAAATTGGTCGGAGAGCAAAAACTTAAAAGGGGAGTGCGCTTGGCGCGATGAGCGGCGAATGGCTCTGCGGGTGGCGGCGCAGTTGGGTATTACTTTTCGCACTCTTGATTATGAAGAGCGCTTTCAGCGTGAGGTCATTGATTATTTATTTCACGAATACGCCGCCGGACGCACGCCCAACCCGGACGTGATGTGCAATAAATATGTGAAGTTTGACGCGCTTTTTGCGTCAGCGGATCGGGTGGGCGCGGAATGGGTTGCCACCGGCCATTACGCACGTTTAGGGACAGGTTCAACGGGGACTGATCCCGAAGGGATCTGTCCCCGGAGCACCTGTCCCCGTTTGCTCAAAGGCGCTGACAAGAACAAAGACCAATCTTATTTTTTGCACCAGCTTAATCCGGAATATTTATCGCGATTAAAATTTCCGGTTGGCGAAATGACGAAACCGGAGGTGCGCGCGCTCGCAAAAAAATTTAATTTACCGAACGCGGACAAAGAGGACAGTGTGGGAATTTGTTTTGTCGGCGAAGTGCCGCTGGGCGATTTTTTGAAGCAGAAAATCAAAATGCGTCCGGGGCCCGTCATGCTGATTGATGAAAACGGGCTGCCGGTTCGTAACGTTGGCGAACATTCGGGATTGGAACAGTTCACCATCGGCCAACGCCACGGTTTTGGCGGTGGTGGCGGCACGCCGTATTTTGTTGTTGCTAAAAATTTGAAAACCAACACGCTCTTGGTTGCCGATCGTACCGATCATCCGGCCTTGATGGGCACAACGTGCCGCGTCTCTAATCCGCATTTTTTGTCGCCGCTTGAGGACTGGCCTTCTATGTGCGAAGTAAAAATTCGCTATCGTCATGAAGGCGTTTCGTCAACTTGGAACCGTGATGGTGAGGATTTTATTTTGAAATTTTCAAAATCCCAGCGCGCCGTCACCTCCGGCCAGTTTGCGGTTTTGTATGACAATGATGTTTGCTTGGGTGGCGGAGTAATTGTATAATATCGTCGTAATGCCCGAGTATGACTAATAAAAAACAGCTTAAAGTTAATTTGGCCAACCTTGAACGTGAATTTCGCGATTTAAACAAGGTTTTTGCTGATCTTAAGATGAAGGCCAAGGCCGTGATGAAGCTGGGAAGTAAACAAAGTGATGCTCTTAAGGTTGCCGCCATAAGAAAGAAGCTTGGGTTAAAATAATACTTTATATGGGATTTTCAGAACAACTCGCCGAGATGAAGGCCAAAGAAGCGGGACATGAGAACGCTCAAAAGGAAGCTATCGAAAAATCCAAAGCGGAAGCGGAAGCGGAAGCAAAAGCCGCCGCTCAAAGCCGTGAAGCACAGCGCGGTGAATTTTCGGCTGAACGCAAGCGCGTCACAGTGGAAGTATCGGCGGTAGAGAAGGCGGCAGGTGATGCTCGGAGCGCCGTGGCCGAGACGGAAAGCTTTGTGAGTGGCCTTGGCAAAAATGCCGCGCCAGATGTTGTCGCAATGTTGGAATCAATCAAAGTAGAAGCCGCGCAGGCCGAGGAGCAGTTGGTAAGAGCCAAGCAGGAGCTTGCCCGAGTGGATGGAGAGATGGCTTTACTTGAGACCGCCACGTCGCCCGTTGAAGAAAAAGCCGTTGAGCCGTCGCCGGAGGGGAAAGCGTCTGCCACAGAAGAAAAGGCACCAGCCGAGTCGCCTGAAGACGCAGTTAGACGTCTGAATGCCGAAGAAGTGGCTGATCAAAAAGATTTCAAAGCACGGGCAGAATTTATTATCAGGGAAACATCGCATGATCGGCTATTAGAGCCCGAAGCAAGTATTCAGATTCTCAAGACATTCGTGAAAGAGCGCTCGCGCGGGCATTACAATTTGCGGAAGTGGGCGCAAAGTTGAAAGACGGTGATAAAAAAGTGGATAATTATTTGTCGTCCGTTTTTGCGAAGAAGCCGTTTGCAAACGGTGATCATCTGATTGAGCTCTGCGCTATGCGAGCAAAAGGTATTGACTTAAAAGGGACGGAAAAAAGAATGGAAAAGTTTGGGTTTGAGCCAACAGAAGATGAGACAAAATATTCCGGGAAGGAGGCGGAGATGCTTGTTACAATGATCAATAAGCTCGCAGAATTGCGAGTAAAAAAAAGAAATCCCGAGGACAAGCAGCAGATGGCGGATGCGGTTCGTCTCCAAAATCTGGATACGGTTCTTGATGGGATAAGTAATCGTTTAGATCCAGCGGCAAAAGCCGCATTCAGAGAAATGGAAAAAAAGATCGTAGCAGCTTATTTGACACGTGAATCAAAAATAGACGTGGATCGCTTGGTGGCTACACAAAATGATAAAGATATAGAGTGGAACACTCGTTTGACGGATAATGAAGTAAAAAGAGTGATGAGTATCAATTCTCGACTTCAGGAAAAGTAAATATCCCATGACTGCCGCGGAAATCCGGCAAAAATTTTTGGATTTTTTTAGAGACAAGGGACACGCCATCATCCCTTCGGCTTCTTTAATTCCGGAAAATGATCCGACTGTGCTTTTTACCACGGCCGGCATGCATCCGCTCGTGCCGTATTTGCTTGGTGAAAAACATCCAGGCGGAACGCGTTTGGCGGATGTGCAAAAATGCTTGCGCACCGGAGACATTGAGGAAGTTGGGGACAACCGTCATCTGACTTTTTTTGAAATGCTCGGCAACTGGTCCTTAGGCGATTATTTTAAAAAAGAAGCCATCGCTTGGAGCTATGAATTTTTGACATCGCCTCAATGGTTGAATCTTGACCAAAAAAAAATCGCCATCGCTTGTTTTGCCGGAGACAATGATGCGCCTCGCGATGCCGAATCAGCGGACAGCTGGAAAAATTTGGGCGTGCCGGAAGAAAGGATTGCCTATCTTGGGAAAGAAGATAATTGGTGGCCGGCCGGCGGAAAATTGCTTGGGCCGCAAGGACCGGACACGGAAATTTTTTATTGGGTGAGCACGGGAGCGCCGCCGGAAAAATTTGATCCGGCGGACGAACGTTGGGTGGAAATTTGGAATAATGTTTTCATGGAGTATAAGGCCACCGCCCCCGGCGTTTATGAACCGCTCCAGCAAAAAAACGTTGATACCGGTATGGGGTTGGAACGGGTGGCCGCTATTATGGAAGGGGTCGGTACGCCCTATGAAACCACCCTTTTTCGGCCGCTTGTCCAAAAAATTGAAGAAATCAGCGGCCGGAACTACACGGAAAACGCGGAAACCACACGCGCTATGCGCGTCATTGCCGATCACGTTCGTTCCGCTGTTTTTATTCTGGGGGATGAACGATTCGTGACACCGTCAAATGTTGGGCAAGGATATATTTTGCGGCGTTTAATCCGCCGCGCCGTGCGTTTTGGATATTTGCTTGGCGTTAAAGAATCGTTTTTGGTGAAATTGGCGGAAGTAGTGATCACGGAATATGGGAACGTCTATCCGGAGCTCCAAAAAAATCAAGGCCGGATTTTTGAGGAATTAAAACGGGAAGAAGAAAAATTCAGCACCACTCTCTCCCGCGGTTTGAAAAAATTGGAAGTGATGGTTCGGGAAATGCACGGTTTGGAAAATGTGCTTTCGCAATTTTCCGACGGAAAATTTGACGACGGAGAAACACGGGCCTTTGTGCAGAACATCACCAAAGCGCCGTGGCTCAATTCCAATGATGAACTTAAAGCCATTTTGGATTTGCGCGACGCCAGCCAGATTAAAAAACATCTTGACCACTTCCTTCATAACTTTCGCATCTCCGGAAAATTTTTGTTTGATTTGTACACTTCCGACGGTTTCCCGATTGAACTCGTCACAGAAGTTCTAGACGAAATTGAACATCCTGCACAGCATTCGGGAACGGTGCGGCTACCTTTGACGTTTGATGAAATCGTGTTTAAAGCGGAATTTGGCAAGCACCAGGAAATTTCCCGCGCCGGTCTGGGACAAAAATTCGCCGGCGGTTTGGCTGATCACTCCGTGGAATCAACTCGCTTGCATACCGCCACCCATTTGCTTCATCAGGCCTTGCGTAATATTCTTGGGTCGCATGTTTTTCAGAAGGGGAGCAATATCACTCGCGAGCGCCTGCGCTTTGATTTTTCACATCCGGCCAAGATGACCATGGAAGAAATTAAGGCCGTGGAGGATATCGTGAACGAGCAGATTAAAAAAGATTTACCGGTGCATTTTGAAATGCTTTCCGTGGCGGAAGCCAAGACAGAAGGCGCGATTGGGCTCTTTGAGGATAAGTACAGTCAAATTGGTGATACAATAAAGGTGTACATGGTTGGGGATGCCGAACGCGGCTATTTTTCCAAAGAAATTTGCGGCGGGCCGCACGTGGCACATACCGGTGAGTTGGGGACCTTTCGGATTTTGAAAGAGGAAGCGGTGAGCAATGGCGTCAGGAGAATTAAAGCGGAATTAATTTAATTTGTGGAATAGTGAATGACCAATGGCAGAGTGTTGGACAGTAACCTGCAAATGGCGTTCTTGATTGAAGACACGACATTTGCAGGTTACTGTCCAACGCCAGTCAAGAATGCTATTGGCTTTCACTATTCTCCAATCTTCACCAAAACTCTATGGAAAATCAAAATCAACAACCAACGTCAGAAATGCAATCGTCGTCGGCTATGCCGCCAGCACCGTCGCCGGTCGCGCCGATCGGCCCCAAACAAAAACCAACGTGGTTGATAATGGCCCTATCAATTTTTGGCGTTGCCGCCGCCACGTATGCCTTTTACATTGCCGCTGTTATTTTTAAATTATCACCGCCGGTGGCACTTTTTTACGGTTTGATTGGCGTTGTTTTGGCCGGGGTCGGCATTGAAATGTGGCGTTTGAAATTCTGGGCCATGCTCATCTACGAGTTGCTTTTGCTCGCGGTTGTCGCGTATTCAATTTACGCCGCGATTGTTTCCGGCGCTTATTTGGTGAACGGAATTTTGATTGTGCTCGTGATTATTTTCGGGCTGTATTTGTGGAGCGAGCGGGCGCTTTTCCGGCAGAAGTAGTTTCCCGGCCCCCGCGGCTGCTTATGAGAAAAACTATCCGTGTTTGTTTGGACTGGTGCGTGGCCAACCGGCGGCAGTTGCGCCGCTATATCATCACCGGTTTGACTTCTTTTATCATTGACGCCGGAATTTTTGAAACCGTGCGACGGCTGGGCGTCTGGTACATTTTGGCCACGATTATCTCCCAGACCTGCGCCATCACTTATAATTTTCTTTTGAATAAGCATTGGTCTTTTGAAAGCCGCGGACAGGGACGCGCTGAATTCATCCGTTATCTAATTTTAGTCGGCTGGAATAATTTATTTCAAATTGCTTTTTTGGTTTTGGCCGTGGAGCTGATTCATCTGCCGCACCTGGTGGCAAAAGTTTTGGCCGTTGGAATTGTCGTCAGCTGGACGTTTTTGCTTTATCGGTTCTGGGTTTTCAAAAGTGAACGATAAGTATGCTTTCCATTATTATTCCGGCATACAACGCGGCGGCGGTGATTACCGACACAATTTCCCGGATCAATGATTTTTTTGGCGGCGACGCGGAAATAATTGTTGTGAATGACGGAAGCGATGACGCCACCGGAGAAATTTTGTCCGGCCGGGACGATTTTTTAGATCTGCGCGTGATTAATTTTGCCGAGAACCGCGGCAAAGGCGCGGCCGTTAAAGCCGGTGTGTTGACGGCTGGCGGAGAATACATTGCTTTCACGGACGCTGATTTGCCGTATGGGCTGGAGCCGCTCAAGGAAATGCAAAATATTCTCCAAGGCGGCGCCGTGGACATCATTGTCGGTTCGCGTGCGCATGCAGGCGCGTACGCGGTTGCATCCAACGGTCCACTGCGGCAACTCACAAGTTTTTTTTGGCGCGTCTGCATTGACGGACTGACCGGAGAAATTACGGACACGCAATGCGGAATAAAAATATTTCGGGTGGACGCGGCCCGGCAGATTTTTAGGGAACTCGCGACTGACGGTTTTGCTTTTGACGTGGAAATTTTGGCCGCGGCGCGCCGTTACGGTTTCAAAATCAGCGCGTTTCCCGTGGCGCAAGTCCGTCCATCGCGATATTCAACTGTCCGGGTGATCACCGATGGTGTGCAAATGGCCAAAGATCTGATTAAAATCCGCCGCCGTTATCAATTATGAGAGGCATTTTTTTCTACGTTGCCGCCATTGCCGTTCTTTCGGCCGCACTTTTTGTCCCGGCCCAGCGCGCCTTTTTTGTGGCCGATGACTTTGAATTTTTAAGCACGGCCAAAAGCGCGTTGGCCAATCCCTCATCAATTCCGCACCTCTTGATTACCAATCATGCCGGTAACCGTGACGGTGGCTCTTACCGCCCGCTCATGACTCTTTCAATAATTGCGGACTTGGCGTTTTTTGGTCCAAGCCCCTTGTCCTTTCATTTGACTTCACTCTTCCTGCATCTCCTCGTCGTCTTTTTAGTCGGACTCCTCTCATGGCGTTTATTCAAATCCCATCAGGTCGGTATAACCTTGCTCGCCGTTATTTTTTTTAGCACGGCGCATTTTCACGCCGAGCCGGTTTTATGGATTGGCAGTCGCGCCGATCTCTTAGCCACCGCGTTTTTATTGGCGGCGGCAATAAGTTTTCTTGCTTTTCTAAAAACCGGACGCGTTCGGGCCGGTCTGTTGACTTTATTTTTTACCGCGCTGGCTTTGATGAGCAAGGAGTTCGCCATCACCGCTCCGCTAATTTTTTTAATTCTCGCCGCTTGGCAGAAAAAAGAATCACTGCGTGAGCGCCGCGTGTGGCTCATAATCAGTGGCGCCGTCGCCTTGGTCATTGGTTTTTTCTTCGTGCGCGCCTACGCCACCGGATTTTTTGCCGCTAATTATTTGCACGAGCCACTAACAATAACATCACTCGCTCTTAAGGGCTGGAATTTTTTGTTTGCCGCTCTGCCGATGTTTTTTGTCGGCGGCCGCTGGCGCACCGCCACAACACTTTTTTTTCTTGATCATCTCTGGTTGGCCGTGGCGCTGGCCGTTGTAATTTTAGTTTGGCTCATCATGTTGCTCCGCCGCCGTCAGGATGCGGGCTGGCTCATGCTTCTCACAATAATCTCCGCCGCTCCGGCCGCCGCCTTTTTTACAATCAACACTTTCCGCGGCGCCGTTGACGACGGCGGTGAAAGATATTTGTATTATCCGTCAGTTTGGTTCGTGCTCTGGCTCGCAACAGCCGTCATTAATTGGTGGTCGAGCGCCGGAAAAAAAATGCGCCTAGCGCTCATGGTTTTAATAATTATTTTTATTGTCGGCAACAGCTTCTTGCTTCTGCGCAAGGCGCGCTGGCACGCCCGCGCCGGTATCAGTGTCCAGAAAATGCTCGTGAGTTACGCCGAGCAAAAATCTACTAAGCCGCACGGAGAAATTTTTTTGTGGCTTCCGGATAATTATAACGGCGCGCATCTGCTGTCCCATCCATTTTTTAAGTTGGCGACACAATTTTTATATGATGATGATCAGGCCGACACAATTTTCGTGCCCGTGAATATCGCTCTGACCGCTGATCAGGATCGTGTTAAAAATTTTACGTTTACGCAAGCGTCATCCGGTTTTATTTTTACGGCCAATCAGGGCTACCCGTTCCGCGGTCCGGAATTTTTGGAGAGCGAAGATTATATTTTGAAATTGACGGATCTGGTTGGCGCTCGGGCGCGGCGTTATGAAATCCAAATGACTAAAAATTTTTGGCGGACAAATCGTGATAAGGAGATTCAGTATTTTCTCTTTGATGGGGGAGAGTTTCTGCATCTGACTGATCCGCCGGGCGGAAGATACACCGAGTAATCATCCACACCCCCAGAATTTTTCGCTTAACACAGCAACTTGACACTCTTTAACAAATCCGCTGAACCACTTGACAGTTAATTGGCCTTCCTTTATACTAAGCCAAGAAATTAGAACTATGGGAGAACCCCAGCCAGTAGGATCCTCAAAAGACGTCGTGGAAATGAAAGGCGTGGTTGAGGAACTTTTGCCGGCGGCAACTTTCAAAATTCGTCTTGAGAATGGTCACAGCATTCGCGGATACTTGGCCGGAAAGATGCGTTTGCATCGCATCCGCTTGTTGCCCGGGGATGAAGTTAAAGTCGCCATCACTCCTTACGATCTCACGAGAGGTCGCATTGTCTATCGTTACTAATCGTGACGTTCAGGCCGAGCCACAGTAAGGTTGGCCTGTGCGTTTTGTTTTATGAAAGTTAGAGCGTCCGTCAAAGCCATCTGTAAGGATTGCAAAGTTTTGCGCCGTCATGGACGCGTTGTTTGTATTTGTAGGGTCCCCAAACATAAACAAAGACAAGGTTGATATGGCCACAGCCAGAATCGCGGGAATAGTTTTACCGGCTAACAAAAGAATTGAAGCGGCTCTGCCGTATATTTACGGTATTGGCCGCACCCAGAGCCAAAAAATTTTGGCGGTTTTGAAAATCAGCCCGGATGCCCGCACCAAAGATTTATCCCAGGAAGACGTTGATCATTTGCGCGATTACGTTGAAAAGAATTTTCGTGTTGAAGGCGATTTACGGCGCGAGGTTTTGAGCAACATCAAGCGTTTGAAAGAGATTAAGTGCTATCGCGGCATCAGGCACATTAAAGAATTGCCAACGCGCGGACAGCGCACTAAAACCAATTGTCGGACGGTGCGGCATAATACCCGGAAGACCATGGGCTCCGGCAAAAAATCATCGGCCGAGAAGACGTAGGGGGAGAATAGAGAATAGAGAATGTTTAAGCATAAGTATAAGGTATGACTGACGAGCTAAAAAAAATAGAAACTGACATAGCGGCCGCCGAAGGCGGTGAGGTTGGCGTTGCGGAAAAGAATGGAGAAAAACCGGAAGCTGATAAAAAAGACGGGAAAACAAAAATTAAACGCAAACCACAGGCCAAGCGTAAGAAAGGCGCTAAGACCATCACCAACGGCAATGTTTATATTTTGGCAACCTTCAACAACACCATCGTGACCTTTGCGGACAAGCAGGGAAATGTTTTGGGTTGGTGCTCGGCCGGACAAGTCGGCTTCAAGGGCCCAAAAAAATCAACGCCGTACGCCGCCGGGATAATCGTGAAAACGGCTTTGGGAAAAATTGCCGATGTGGGCTTGAGAGATGTTGATGTTTTTTTGAAAGGCATCGGACAAGGGCGGGAAGGCGCCATTCGCGCCTTGAACGCCAACGGTTTGAATGTGCTTTCCGTGATTGATATGACGCCGCTCCCGCATAACGGTTGCCGCCAAAAACGGCCGCGCCGCGTCTAACCTGATTTATGGCACGATTAACCGGACCAAAATGCCGCCAGTGCCGCCGTGAAGGCGAAAAACTTTTCCTCAAAGGTGAGAAATGTTTTACGTCCAAGTGTCCGGTCGTGCGTCGCGCCTTTCCGCCCGGCGCGCACGGCCCAACGCAAGGCGCGCGCAAACCGAAGATGAGCGGTTTTGGCAAACAGTTGCGAGAGAAGCAGAAAGCCAAACGCATCTACGGTATTTTTGAGCGCCAGTTCCGCAATTACGTTATAAAGGCCTCGGAAAAAACCGGCGATACCGGAGAAATTTTGAAGCAGATGCTGGAAATGCGTCTTGATAATGTCATTTATCGTTTGGGGCTCGCCAAATCGCGCGCCCAAGCGCGGCAACTTGTCGCTCACGGCCACTTTACGGTCAACGGCAAAAAAGTCACCATTCCATCCATTCAGGTGCGATTGGATGACGCCATCGTGGTGCATGTTTCGGACAAAGACGGAAAATATTTTGAGAATTTGAAACCGTCACTGGAAAAGATCACGCCGCCGTCTTGGTTATCACTTGATACTAATAATTTAAGCGCCCGCGTTGTCTCGCGGCCGCAGGGAATGGAACTCGGGGACGCTTTTAGCGCCAAGCCCATTGTTGAGTACTATTCCCGTTAATGCTCTTTTTCCAAAAATATGGAAAACATTTTACTCCCCACCACGATTGAATACACGCCCGGCGCCAAGCCCAATGAGGCCTTGGTGACCATCACGCCGTTCCATCAGGGTTACGGCACTACCATTGGAAACGCCCTGCGTCGCGTTTTGCTTTCCTCTCTGCCGGGCGCGGCCGTAACCGCGGTCAAAATCAAGGGTGTGCCGCATGAGTTTGGCACCATCCCGAACGTTAAAGAGGATGTCGTGCAGGTGATTTTGAATTTGAAACAACTGCGTCTCAAGGTTTTCACCACGGAAGAAGTGCGTTTGTCCTTGCACGTCCAAGGAGAGCGGGAGGTTACGGCCAGCGACATTGAACCGGACGCCAATGTGGAAATCATGAATAAGGATTTGCATCTGGCCACGCTGACGGACGGAAAAGGGGATTTAGAAATGGAAATTTTTGTCGCGCAAGGACGCGGTTTTGTGCCGGTTGAAGAACGGGATCGGAAAAGTTTAGAACTCGGCACCATTGCCATTGACGCCATCTACACGCCGGTTCGGGATGTTGGTTATTCCGTGGAGTTCACTCGTGTCGGTGATATCACCAATTATGAAAAAGTAACGTTCAAGATTGAAACGGACGGCACCATTTCTCCGGCTGAAGCCGTGCGTCAAGCCGTGCAGATTATCATTGATCACTTCTCGTTTGTGGCTGGATCTGAAGTTTTAGCCGCGGCCGCCGCTTTGCCCATGACGGCGGAAGAGCCGGTTAAAAAACGCGGACGAAAGAAGAAGGAAGAGGAAGTTTCTGAAGAGGCGAACGCCGAGAAGGCGGAATAATTTTTATGAGGCATCGCAAGAAAAAAATTACTCTTGATCGCAAAGTCGGCCCGCGCACGGCTCTGCTTAAGAATTTGGCGGCGCAGGTGATTTTGTACGAGCGCGTGACAACCACGGATGCCAAGGCGCGGGCGGTAGCGCCGATTGTTGAACGGGCAATTACCCGCGGGAAGGCCGGAACTTTAGCCGGACGGCGATTGCTTTTATCTCAATTCTCCACGGAACATCCGGTCAAGAAAATTTTTGAAGTGCTGGCGCCGCGGTATAAGGAGCGGGTTGGCGGCTACACGCGAATCATAAAAATCGGACGGCGGCAGGGAGATGCAGGAGAGACGGTGATGATTGAGTTGGTGTAAATGAAGAAGAATGAGATTCATGATTTATTTAGATAGTTACTTGCCAATGACGTAGACGTTGGATAGTAACCTGCAAATGGCGTTCTTGTCACATATTGAATAGTAATCGGCAAATGCCGTTCTTGTTCAAAGCAACACGACATTTGTCGGCAACTATCCAACATAAGACAAGAACGACATTCGCAGGATACTATTCAAACGTTAAATCAGCTGACGCTTCAATCAAATGAATATGAGCCGAGTAACGCACATAATTGACGCTACGGGAAAACCGGTCGGAAGAATCGCCACAGAAGTGGCCGGATTTTTGCGCGGGAAACAAAAAGCCACTTATACGCCGCATATTGATGATGGAGATATCGTGAAAGTCGTGAATGTTTCGCAAATGTCCTGGAGCGGAAAGAAAATTGAACAAAAAGCTTTGCGCCATCACACCACTCATCCGGGCGGCATTAAAGTGCGGCCGGTCAAAGATATTATGAAGCATCGGCCGGAAGAAGTGTTGGAACATGCTGTTCTATTTATGTTGCCAAAGAACCGGACGCGGAAGCACTTGATGAAGCGGCTCACCATCGTGAAATAATAATATGGCTGACAAAATCCTTAAATCCAACAAAGTTGTCAAAACAAAAGCGCCGGAAAAGGCCGCGGTGGAGAAAGCCGCCAAGAAACCTTCTGTCAAGACGGTGACGCCAAAGGCCGTGGCGCCCAAAGGCGTGCGCGTGACGGTAATCAAAAAATCCGGTCCGAAAAAATCCGTTCTCAAGGCGGAAGGACAAACAGTGGTGACGGCGCCACGGGTGGTGGCCGCCGCTTTTGCGGAATTTGTCGGTCGTCCTTTTGTGAACGCTGTCGGGCGGCGCAAGGAAGCGGCCGCGCGCGTTCGCGTTTACGTCGGCGGAACGGGGAAAATCGTGATCAACGGACGGACGTTGGAAGCGTATTTCCCATTTTGGATTCAACAACAAACCGTGAAAGAGGCGCTCACTATATCCGGAAAAGAAGGCGTTGTTGACGTTACGGCCAAAGTGGCGGGCGGCGGCCAACCGGCTCAAGCGGAAGCGGTGCGACTCGCCATTGCTCGCGCCATTGTTTCCACGGAAGAAGGATTGCGCAAGGTTTTGAAGGCCGTGGGATATTTGCGCCGCGATCCGCGAATGAAAGAACGTAAAAAGTTCGGCTTGCGCGGCGCGCGTCGTGCGCCGCAATGGGCCAAGCGTTAAAAAGGTGTCACTCTCAAAGGCGCCACTTCTAAAAATCAAAGGCGCCACTTCTAAAAAGCGCCCGCGCGAGTGGGCGTTTTTGTTTCCGTTGGCGGGCATGGCGCCAACAGCGCTTCGCGCTTTCAGCGAGTCGTAAAATCGCGTACAATGTCTCCATGAATGCCACGGTGGCTAAAAACGCTTTTTATTTGAGCGCCGCTTCTGTTGCTCAAAAATTACTGTCTTTTGTCTATTTCACTTACATTTCCAATTTGCTCGGCGCCGGCGAGCAAGGGAAATACTCCTTTGCGTTGGCTTTCACGACAATTTTTTCCATTGTCGCTGATTTGGGATTGACGCCGGTCATGATTCGGGAAATTTCCCGCGCTCGTGAACGCACCCGAGAAATTTTGCACACCGTTCTAGGGGTGAAAATAATTCTTGTTCTCTGCGCTTACGCTCTGGCCGTTTTCTTCGCGATTGGTCTCAAGCATTACAGTCCCGAGGAAATTATTTTGATCGTCGCCGCTGGCGCGGTGATGATGTTTGATTCGGTGCATTTGACGGTCTACGGCGTTTTTCGCGCCCATCAAAATTTGAAAGTGGAGGCCGTGGGCGTGGTGATCGGGCAGACGCTCACCTTGGGATTTGGCGCGGTGGCGCTTTTCTTACATTGGCCGCTCGTCACTTTAATTGCCGCCTTGGCCGGCGGATCACTCTTTAATGTTTTGTGGTCAACTTGGTCACTTTGGCATTGGCAGAAGATTTCTCTTTTTGGTGTCGGGCGCATGGCCATTTTGCCGACTATCGTGAAAGAAGCCGTGCCTTTTGCGCTGGCCGGTATTTTCACTCGCGTCTATTCTGGATTGGATTCGGTGCTTTTGCGCACTTTGAATGACAGCCGCGCCGTCGGACTTTACAGCGTGCCCTACAAAATCGCGTTTGCTTTTCAATTCATCCCGATGGCCGTTTCCGCCGCCCTTTATCCGGCAATGTCCGAGTGTTTTGCTCGCGATAAAACGCGTTTGGCGCATCTTTTTGAGCGCGCCACTTTTACTCTTTCCTTAATTGTTTTTCCGGTGGCCGTCGGCATCAGTGTCTTGGCCAAGGAAATTTTGGCGTTCGCCTTTCTGCCGGAGTATGGTGTCGCCGCGTCGGCGTTGATTTTTTTAATGGCCGCGCTGATTTTTTCTTTTTTGGATTTTCCGGTGGGTTCGCTTTTGAATGCCTGCAATCGCCAGCACGCCCAGACGTTGGCCATGGGCGCCACCATGGTTGTTAATCTCAT
The DNA here is from genome assembly GCA_015661005.1 of Candidatus Magasanikiibacteriota bacterium. Taxonomy (GTDB): domain Bacteria; phylum Patescibacteriota; class Patescibacteriia; order Magasanikbacterales; family JACTTX01; genus JACTTX01. The sequence continues at coordinate 33,867 of JACTTX010000009.1, read as the reverse complement.
CGCCAATTTATTTTTTATTCCGCGATGGGGAATAACCGGGGCCGCGGCCGCCGCTTGTGATACCATGGCGATTGCTTCTTGTGGGCTGGCTCAAACTTGGCGCCGCTACGGTAGCGATGGGCGTTGCGGTTTTATTGGTGAAGCCCTTTACGCATGTTCTGGTTGCCGCCCTGATTGGCGCGCTGATTTATGGCGCGATGATTCTTGTTCTGCGGGCAGTTTCTTGGCGGAAGTTGGGTGTTAGGATGTTGAATGGCAAATGAATATGAAGATAGAAGCTGGAATATAAAAATGTTGTTAAGGGTGCGCATCTCTGTTTGTGAGACATGGGTTTGTGAGACATGGGTTTGCGCTACCTTAGTGTTATCATCAGAGATGCGCGGGACCCATGTCGAACAAATAGAGATGCGCACTCGCCACACATTCCAGCTTCCAGCTTCCAGCTTCTAACCTCCAACTATGCGCATCGGTTTCCTCACTCTTGAATATCCGCCCGAGCAGATCGGCGGACTTGGTAATTCCCTCGCGTCAACCATCGCGCAATTTTCTTTTGATGAAGCTGTTGTACTGCTTAATGTCACTGATCGCCGCCAGCGCGGTGAACTTAAAGATGCGAGCGGACGCCGCGTGATCAAAGAACGGTTGATGAGAAAATTTTTGTGGCCGACATGGATGCCGACGCTCAAAGCCGTCCGCCGTTTTGTCAAAAAAGAAAAAATAGATTTTTTACACGTCAGCCATCTCTTGCCTTTGGGCTACGCCGCTCTTTGGGCCAAGTGGTGGCGCCGCACGCCATTCATCATTTCTCTTCACGGTCTGGACGTTAAATCCGCCGCCGCTCATTTTTGGAAACGGCAGATGGCGCGAATGATTTTGCGTCGCGCGCATTTAATCACCGTTAATTCCGAAGCGACTAAAAAAAATCTTTTATCATTGTTCAATGCCCGCGACCGCGTCAAAATAGGAACGCGCGTCATTGTGGTTTATCCATGCGCTCATTTGACGCCCGCTCGCTTTCCGGTTTCGGAATCAGCAATGAATGATTTACGGAGCCGTTATGCCGTGGAGCGCAAATGGATTTTGCTTTCCATTGGCCGAATGATTAAGCGCAAAGGATTTGATGCGGTTATTGCCGCTTTACCGGTAATCCTTAAAAAATATCACGATTTGGTCTACGTTTTAGTCGGCGACGGGCCGGAAATTAACGCCTTGGGGCGCCAAGTGGTGGAACTTGGTTTGCAAAACAGTGTTCGTTTCACCGGACCGCTCTCGGATTTGGAGACCGCAGAGTGGCTATCGGTAGCCAACGTTTTTATTATGCCTTCGCGCGAGTCAAAAGAAGATGTGGAAGGATTTGGCATTGTTTTTCTGGAGGCCGCCGCTTTTGGCAAACCGGCGATTGGCGGCGCGGGAGGCGGAGTTGGCGAAGCCATCATTGAAGGAGAAACCGGAATTATTGTTGATCCCGAAAAAACAGAAGAGATTGTGCGGGCCACTTCACGTCTTAAAGACGATGCGACGTTGGCGCTCACCTTAGGCGAGCGGGCTCGTCTACGCAACCAAAAAGATTTTCAGCCGGAGATCCAAGTTCAAAAACTAAAATCGCGATTGACGGAGTTGCCAACGCGGAAGGCGTAATTATAACTTCTCAATTATGACGCCGCCGAAAATTTCCATCATCATTCCAGTTTATAATCATGCGGAAGAATTAATTCCCTGTTGTCAAAGTATTTCTAAACAGACGTTTCAAGATTTTGAAGTGATAATTGTTGATGACGGTTCAACTGATGCGATTGAGAACACGCTCAAAGAGTGCGGAAAAATTTTTCCCTCGCTTCAATATCAGCGGATTGAACATAGCGGCGCTCCGGTGGCGCGCAATACCGGATTTAAGTTGTCTCGCGGCGAGATGGTAATTTTTTGCGATGCCGACGTTCAAATGATTCCAACAATGTTAGAAAAAATGGTTCGCGCCTTAAGCGAGCATCCGTCAGCGGCCTATGTTTACAGCCGTTTCCGTTTTGGTTTTAAAAAAATGGCGGCGCCAGATTTTGATTCCGCGATTTTACGCGTTAATAATTTTATTCATACCACCTCACTCATCCGCCGAGAGGCGTTTCCCGGATTTGATGAAACGCTCCGGCGTTTTCAGGATTGGGATCTTTGGCTCACCCTGCTCGAAAAAGGAAGTGTTGGCATCGCGATTAAGGAAGAATTATTCCGCGTTTCCACGCACTACGGCAAGATGAGCCGGTGGTTGCCTTCATTTGCTTACAAATTGTTTCCGTGGTTGCCGACGGTGCGGCAATATAATAAGGCAAGAGCGATTATTATTAATAAGCATCATAGATAAAGGAAAAGTAATCAATGGGGAACAGTAAGTTGCAAGAAGCGTTCTTGCTTTGTGTTGAATAGTAACCTGTAAATGGCGTTCTTGTTTGGAGAACACGACATTTAAAGGTTACTATTCAACATACACGATATTTGCAGTTCACTCTTCGTTTTTGAGTACTTATCCACATCCTTGATTTGACTTTCGGTTTTTGTTCGGTATAATCATTCTATGCTCACCAAAAGAAAGAAGGAGCTTCTCAATTTCATTATCAATCATGTTAAACAGCATGACTATGCCCCGTCATTTGAAGAAATTGCTACGGAGTTTGGTCTCTCATCCGTCGCCACCGTCCATGAGCATGTGGAAGCGCTCAAGGAGCAGGGTTATTTGGCCCAATCGCGGTCTGGGGCGTCTCGTTCCCTCATTCCCACATCTAAAGCCGTTGGAATGACACGGGCGTTGATTTTGCCGCTCCTCGGACTCATTGCGGCTGGTGAGCCCATTGAAGCAGTGGACGCGGGGCAGGAGAGCGTGGCCGTGCCCGCGGACTTTGTGGTGGATGGCGCCAACTCTTATGTGCTTAAGGTGAAAGGCGAGTCCATGATAGATGAAGGTATTTTTGACGGGGACTTTGTGGTGGTGGAGCGGAATCCTTCACCAAGAAACGGTGACGTGGTGGTGGCTCTGCTGGATAACGCTTTTGCCACGCTCAAAAAGTTTTATCGTGAACGTGACCGTATCCGTCTTCAGCCCGCCAACACCTCCATGCAACCAATCTTTTGTCATGATCCAATTATCCAAGGAGTAGTGCGCGCTGTTATCCGCAAGTTTAGCATGGCCTAACCCGTGAACATGTTATAATTTGCGGCATGGAGCACGCCGCAAAACTTAAAAAGATCGTTAACGCGCAGAAAGAAGTCCACGCGATTGAAACCGCCTACGGCGAGTTTCATAGTCATGCGCCGGTTATACCCGAAAAAAAAATCGGCTGGGTCCGGCGTCTTTTTAAATCATTTGGCCCCGGGCTCATTACTGGCGTTTCTGATGACGACCCGTCCGGTATTGGCACTTACGCCGCCTCCGGCGCAACTTTTGGTCTAACGCAAATTTGGACATCTCTTTTCTCTTTGCCGCTAATGACTGCGGTGCAAGAGGCGTCCGCGCGTATTGGTATGGTAACTGGCGAGGGCTTGGCCGGTGTTTTGCGTCGTTTTTATTCAAAAAAACTTCTTTATTCTGCCGTTTGGCTTTTAGTCATGGCCAACACCATCAATATCGGGGTTGACATTGGCGCGATGGCCGCAGCCGCGGAACTCATCGTTCCTCTCCCTTTTATCTTTCTGGCTCTCGGTTTTACGGTCATCACTTTGATTTTAGAAGTCTTTGTCACTTATAAATCCTATGCCAAGTTTTTGAAATGGCTGACTTTGTCCGTCGCCGCTTATGTCATCACCGGATTTTTGATCAATGCGGATTGGGCAGACATTGCTAAAAATCTCATTATACCGCAGTTTCATCTGCAAAAGGATTTCGTCCTAAGTTTGGTCGCAATTTTCGGCACAACGATTTCTCCTTATCTGTTTTTTTGGCAGGCATCAGAGGAAGTGGAAGAGGAAATCGCCGCCGGCCGAACAACTTTGCGAGCGCGGCGCGGTGCGAGCGCCGAAGAGCTCAAAGCGATGCGCTCGGATGTGACGGTTGGGATGATCGTGTCCAACGTGGTAATGTTTTTTGTGATCTTGACGGCGGCCGCCGTAATTTTTCCCCAACACCTTCCCATTGAAACGGCCCAGGATGCCGCGGCCGCCTTGGAACCGTTTGCCGGCCGCTTTGCCTCCTATCTTTTTGCGTTCGGAATAATTGGCACGGGGTTCTTGGCCGTTCCAATTTTGGCCGGCTCATCTTCCTACGCCCTTTCCGAAGCGCTCGGATGGAAAACCGGACTGTATCGTCCCTTTAAAGAAGCACATGGTTTTTACGGCATCATCACCATTTCAACCATCATTGGCTTGCTGATTAATTTTATCGGCGTGAGCCCCATTAAGGCCTTGGTCTATGCCGCCGTTGTGAACGGTTTCATTGCCGTGCCTTTGATTATCATGATGCTCGTCATCGGCAACAACAAGAAAATTATGGGCCGTGCAAAAAATTCTTTGATAAGTAATATTTTTCTTTGGCTCACGGTTCTGATTATGGCCGCTTCGGTAATCGCGCTTTTATATTTTCAATTCCGATAACACGATTTCCGATAAGACGGAGGGGTTACGAGGGGGTGTGGATAACCGGTTGATGACATCTTGCAAAGATTTTTGGGCTCGTGTAGTATGTCCAACAAGAAAAACAATCATTCTAAATATGGGATATTTTGTAAAAAGCGAAGACGAGTTTACGGAAGATGAGGAGAAGGAGAAAGACCCGTTGGGGGAGGATGATGAGGAAAGCGGTTTGGGGTTTGGTAAAGGGAGTGATGATACGGATGATGATAATGACGAGTAAATTTTCCTGGGCAGCGTTCCCGCGTCCGATTATCGCGCTTTCGCCAATGGCGGATATGACGGATTCGCCGTTTTGCCGGATTGTAAAAGAGATCGGCGCGGCAGTTGTTTTTAGAGAAATGGTCTCATCCGAGGCCATTTTTCGTGAAAATGAAAAAACTTGGGGAATGGCGGCGTTTGATGACGTGGAGCGGCCGATCATCCAGCAGATTTTTGGCAATGACCCGGAGGTGATGGCTGAAGCGGCGGCAAAAATTATGGAGAAGTTTTCTCCGGACGGCATTGATATAAATATGGGTTGTCCGGTCTACAAAATGGTCTCCAATTTTAACGGCGCTTGTTTGATGAAAGATCCGCCACTGGCCGCGAAAATTGTGCGGGCGGTTTGCTCCGCGGTTAATGTTCCAGTTTCCGTAAAAATTCGTCTGGGCTGGTCCCGTCCCGATGAATGTTTGGAATTTGTAAAAATTTTGGAGGATGCCGGGGCGGCGCTCATCACCATTCACGGCCGCACGCGCACGCAGAATTATAGCGGTGTATCGGATTGGGAAATGATCGGACGCGCCCGAGCGCAGGTGAAAATTCCGGTTTTGGCGAATGGTGATATTAATACGCCGGAAAAAGTTTGGGCGGCTTTGGCCGCCACCGGCGCCGCCGGTGTTTTGATCGCCCGCGGCGCCTTGGGAAATCCGTGGATTTTTAAGCAGGCGCGGGAACTTTTGACGCACGGGCGTGTCTTAACCCAACCGGATATTTTTGCCAAGCGCCGCGTTATTTTGCGACACGCTGAACTTCACGTTGCTCATTATGGGCCGGGCGGAATTGTCAGTTTTCGCAAGCACTTGAGTTGGTATTTCAAAGGACTCGCCAAGGCGCGGGATTTGCGCAATCAGGCGGTTCGCGTCACAAGTTTGGCCGAGGTGGGAAAAGTGCTGGAGGCGGCGCAAAAATTATCGACTTAAAAAAAATTCACCCCCGCCAATGCCGCTAGGCGACATTTATAATTCGTAAATCACGTTTTTTCTTTCCACAATAACTTCCCAGCCGCGTTTTTTTGCCGCCTGATAAAGCGCGAGATTTGGATTAAAAGCAATCGGCTGTTCCACGGTTTGCAAGAGGGGAATGTCAATTTCCGTGTCGCCGACACCGATGGATTTTTTAAGCGAGAGACGATTTTTTTTGACGCAATTTAGAAGAGCGCGTTTTTTATCCCGCCAGGGAGCAACGGCCTGTTTTCCGGTGAAGATACCGTTTTTGGTTTCAAAAATTGTGCCATAAACATAATCAAAGCGCCAATATTTGTTGAACTCATCCAAAATTATTTGCGGTGCGCCGGAAATGGCAATTAGCTTGTGCGTAGCCCTAAGTTTTTTTATGAAATCGCGCGGCCAAACATAAACGCGATCGCGTTGGTCTCTCATCACCAGCTCGGAAACGATACGAACATCTTCCTCGGAGATGCCGGCCAGGCGTTTTTCAAAAACTTCCACTAATTTCATCAGGTAATCATTATATGATCCTTGGCGATTCACCCACGCCTTGAAAGAGGTGTCTAACTCTTCTTTCACTATTTTAGGAAACAAACCGTATTCAACCATGGCCAAATTGAGCTCGGCCTCTAAGGCGCTTCTAAATAAGGTGCCGTCAATGTCAAAGACAGCGATTGGTTTGGGCATATTGTTTAGAAAGTGTCTGGCATCGTCTGCGACTCGCTTCGGAGAGGGGCTTCCGCCCCTCTCCGACTCTCCCCCGGAATAAGTGGGGAACTCCCGTTCCCCAAACCCCTCCCGTTCGAATCCAGTTCCCGCAGAGAATTGCGCCACACCTACGGTGTGTCGCAATTCTCTGGCTCCGGGACCTGGATTCGAACCAGGATAAACAGCTTCAGAGGCTGCTGTCCTACCATTAGACGATCCCGGAACATTGCTTCTATGAATCCTCGCGCCCCCGGACCCCCTTCTTAGGGAACCATCGGTTCTCTGGCTCTCCACCGCACGGGGGCGCGTTAATGTGATCGCAGTGGGCGCGTTTATGTGATTGAGAACTGGATATTAATGTGGACGGAGCACGAACCCTCTATTCAATCACTCTTCCGCCGAAAGTTTCGAGCAGAGTATTGACGATTGGCTCGGAATTGTCAACCGTAATTGGCGCCACGATAGGCGTAAGTTCACAGCGAATACTGACGCGTCCGCCGCAGAGTCGGCGCAAAACATCTTCAATCAATGAACGGTTTTTAAGCTCCGTCACTTTTTCACGATGAAACGGAAACCGCGTTTCCAAAGTGAGCATCCCGTTCTCCACGTTCCGCGGTTGCATCGCGCCCAAAATGATGGGCAGAGAATTGTTGATTTTTTCCACTTCGGCAATGCATTCGTTCCAACGATTTTTTACTTCATCTAATGAGACATTTGTGTCATTGTTTTCTACTGCCGATGACGGTGCAACGACATCAGCAGGTTTTGTCCGCAGTGATTCAATGATTTCGTTCAAATTTTGTTTGGCGGGCGCTTGCGCGGACGGATCTAACGGGCTCGGTATGTCCCGTCTCTCGGCGAGCGAAACGGAATCGCCTCGATCCGTGACATACCTGCGCCCGTCTGGTCCATCTGCCCCTGCCGCAGTCAATTCCGTCAATTCCAGTGTTGCCATTTCCAAGGGCAGAATGGCAATTGGCGCGTTGCCAATTTCACTGCGGCGTTTGAATAAAATATCCATCGTGGCCACCAAAATTTTGGCCGACAATGCTGATAGTGTTTCTAAAACCGCCGCGGTCTCATTTCCTAACTCATTGCTCGCTCCGGCTTTGGCGCGAATTTTCACGGCTAACCGCGTGAGTTCAATCGCCTCCATAGCAATAATTTTAGCGTCAATTCCGCGCTCCGTGAGCGCCGTTAAAACAGCGAGCGCAACCGAGGCATCTCCGGAGAGCGCGCGTTCCAGCCACCGCGCCACATCAGCCGTGATGTTCGGCGGTAAGATCATCGTGGCGGCCTCATCCGTAATCACTGATCCATCTCCCGCACTCAACAATTGACCAAGGATGCTTTCCGCATCGCGGAATGATCCGTTACCGGCGCGCGCCAAACGTTCAAGAACGGTTGGTGCGATGGCGACTCCTTCCTTGGTGGCAATGTCCGTTAGTCGCGCCTTGATTGTTTCCGGACGCGCGCGATCAAAAGTAAAGCGTTCGCATCTGGAGAGAATTGTTTCCGGCAGTTTGTGCAGTTCCGTAGTGGCCAAAATAAACAGCACATGCGACGGCGGTTCTTCCAATGTTTTCAAAAGAGCGTTGAAAGCGGCGTTGGAAAGCATATGGACTTCATCAATGATGAAGATTTTCTTGGCGCTCCGCGTTGGCAGTTGGCGGCTATTGTCAATAATTGTTTCCCGGACATTGTCAACGCCGCTTTGCGAGGCGGCGTCAATTTCAATGACGTCTAAATCGCATCCTTTAGTGATTGCGACACAACTTACGCATTCATTACACGGTTCATAGGCGCCGTCAACGCGTCCGGCGCAGTTCACGGCCTTGGCCAACAAGCGCGCGGTGGTGGTTTTTCCCAAGCCCCGCGATCCGGAAAATAAATAAGCGTGGTTCACCCGGTTACTCATAATTTCTTGGGTGAGAGCGTGCCGGACGTGATCCTGACCAATCATTTCTGACCACGATTGCGGACGATGTTTGCGGTAGAGAGAAGACATAGTGCCTGAACATTGTAGCGCAGACGTAAAAAATAAACCAGTGACTTCAGTGGCTCAAATGTTAAATAAATAGGGACAAGCGTCGAAGGTAGCTTTCCCCAAGATAACTGTCCCCATTCTACAAACTCGGCGGTACCGCTTCCGGTTCTGGCGCGGTTTCTCCCAACTGCGTGCGCTCCAAAATTTCCATCTCCACCAATTTTTTATGTCGGCCGTATTTTAATCGTGATAATTCTTTGATGGCTTCCGCCAGTTCACGATTACCATGGCGCGGCGGATAGGTCTGCATGGTGAAAGGCACGGCCGCGGTGCTGTCAATCAAAAGTTTTACAAAAGCCGTGCGCGCTTCCACATTCACCAAATCATAAGCGCCAAAAGTTGGCGCGAATTCTTTGGCCAGAATTTCCGCGTCTTCAACGCCAATGCGGAAGATGGCCATGGTGCCCACGTTGCCCAAGACCGCGTCACGAATAGATGCATCGCCCTTATCCACCAACTGCGCCATATATTGATGAGCGATCTGCAAATTCAAACGGTACTTGCGGGCCTCGGAAAGAATCGTGGCAATGGACGGGGTGATGAAATTCTGGAACTCGTCAATGTAAAGGAAGAAATCATGGCGTTCTTCTTCCGGCAGTTCGGCGCGGGTGAAGGCCGCCATTTGCAATTTGGACACGATAATGAGCCCGAGCAGATTGGCGTTGACCTCACCGACTTTTCCTTTGGCCAGATTGACGAGAAGAATTTTTTTAGTGTCCATTATTTCTCGCAAATCAAAACCAGAACGCGCTTGACCGATGATGTTTCGCATCATTTCATTTTCCACAAAGCGTCCGACTTTGGAAATCAGATACCCGAGCATCTCCGATTTGTGAAAGTCCGAGGTCTTGGCCATTTCTTTTTCCCAGAAAGCGCGCACCACCGGATCCGTCACTTTGGCAACCCACTGGTTTTGAAAATCGGTGTCGGAAAACATCCGCGGAATTTCCGCCAGCGTCCCGGGATTGTCCGTGTCCGACATCAAGGTCAGCATCACGTTCCGCATATTGTGTTCAAACATCGGGCCCATCATTTCCGGCGGGAAAAGTTTGTAGAAAACGGAAATCATTTCTTGCACCAGGAAATCGCGTTGATCAGGATTTTTTGCCTCCAACATATTCAAACCAACCGGCCGTTCTACGTCCGAGGGATCAAAAACAATCACATCATCAACACGCTCTTTGGGAATGTTGGCCAAAACATCCTCCACAAAATCACCGTGGGGATCAACCACACACACCCCTTGACCGTTTTCAATATCTTGAATAGCCATTTGTTTCAAAACCGTGGTTTTACCGGAGCCGGATTTTCCAATGACGTAGAAATGGCGGCGGCGGTCTTGCGGGAGCATGCGAATAATCGTATCCGTCCCGCGATACATGGAGTGTCCGATGATGACCCCGGTTGTCGGCGTATTGACCGGCGCCGGCGCTTTGCGCGCCATGAGCCAGCGGATATTCGGCGTTTCCGTGGAGGGCAAAGGGAAGTGGAACATGCTCGCTATTTCTTCCGTGTTCAAAATATTTTTCTGCTTCTCATTGAAAGCGCGATAAACAAAATCGCGGATCAAGTGCGCCGAGCGCGAGGGGACGTGACTTTTGAGAGTGTTGCCGGTCTGATACAAATTAAATTGTCCAAACGATCCCAAAATATTTTCCAAATTAAGTTTGGCGCGGGTCTCATCTTCCGAGGAAACAATGACGCGAACGTTAACATCCACGCCGGCCTTGCCGGCTTTTTCTTGAATGGCTTTGATGGTGTCCTGCTCCATTGGTGTGAGCTGAACTTGCGGCTCGCCCTCTTTCGGTTTTTTGCCTTTTTGCATTTCCTTGGCCATCTGCAAACCCTTGGCGCGCCATTTCTTACGCGCCGAGCGGACAATAAACTGAATGGCCGCGCCGTCTTCGGCCGTTACTTTGGACATGGAATTGGTGAGTCCGCTCAAGGGATCAGCGTCCAAGGTTTTGAATGTTTTGAGCGGATAAGCGTCGGCCCGGGCAAATTTCAGATAAGCGCTATAAATTGTTCCGGTCTTGGAAAAAATATTATAATCCGTCACTTCTTCAAGCTGGGCGTCCGGCCACTGCGCCACAATTTGCTGTTCTATAAATTGTTGAAATTTTTTGGGACAAGCCGCGTAAAAAGTTATCACGCCGTCTTTGGCCACGATTTCAAAAGCGAACTGGTCATCTCTTCCCAAAAGCCATGCGCCTAAATGTTTTTGCGCTTTCAAAGCGCCGATGGAAGTAAAAAATGTTTCCGCCGTGGCGATTTTTTCCCGCACGGCGTTAATGTTATTCGTCTGTTCATTTTCCTTTTTAACCTGCTTGGGCACCAATACCATCAAGAGAACTTGATTGAAGGAGGCGTTGCGTTCCGAGACATGGCGCAGAACGGCGCGCAGAATAAAAAAAATACCGACCAAAATAGCCAGCCCGACAATAAAGTAGAGCGCCATTAAAAGCGGCGCTCCCAAACCCGGCACGCCGAAAGATGAACCAAACGATAGGCCGTTACCAGTGGCTTCTTCCTGAACTTGCGCCAGTCCGGCGAGTTGTAAGAGCGGGAGATCAAAGAGCGGAAACATACAATTTTAGAGCTTCATAATTTTGTCAGCTTTGATTTTGGCTTCCTGTTCCAGAAAAAATTTATTGACGCCCGGGATCATTTTGAGCCACTCAATAATCATCTCCAGAATTTTTTTAGCGTGCCGGACGCCTTTCATCAGCATCTCTTTAATACGACGTGTGACCGTTTCTCCGCGTTCCGCAAAGGCCTTTTGTTTTTCCGGCGACATTTGTTTGTAAAGATCCGCTAAATCCTCTTCCAAAATGTTTTCTATTTTAAGGGTCTCCTCATCTTTGGGGTGAGGTATTGGGCGTCTTGGCGGCGCGATTTGAACCGGCGTTGGCAGGGGAGCGGCTTCCGCGGCGGTTTCTTTAACCGGCATTGCCGGCGTTTCCGGTATGGTCTCCGGAATTTCTTCCGGTTGTTCCGGCGCGGGTGTCATTTCCGGCCCGGGCGTCGGCGTTTCAACGCGGGCCAGTGGTTTCAGTTCGTCAGGCATAGGAAGACAACAGACAACATATAACAAACAACATCCGGATTATATCACTTCCGGCGTTTTTCTAACACCGATCCTTCTGGCGTATCCATCACGAAAAATCCATGCCTCAAAATTTTTTGCCGGAGCGCATCGGCGCGTTTCCAATTTTTTTCCGCCCGCGCTTTTTCACGATTCGCCATCAGCCGCCGCACAGCCGCCGGAATTTTTTTCTCTTCTTTGGCCAAGCGCCGCGCTGATTTCAAAATATCCAAGCCGAGAATTTCATCAAACTCACGGAGCGCCTTCAATTTTTCTTTGGGTGCGCCGTCTGAAGCCAACATTTCCCAAAGCGCGGCCAACGCCGTTGGCGTGTTTAAATCATTATTGATCGCGTTCCAAAATTTTTTCACAAACGGCGTCACCGACGCAGGCGGGCGCAGGTGTGTCTTGACCCCGCGACCGTTTCGTTCAAGGTTGCGGGGCGAGAACACGCCGAGCCCGCTGGCGGCGCGATAAAGCCGCGCCAAACCATTTTGCGCCGCTTGCAGAGCGGGCAAAGAAAAATTGAGCTCGCTTCTGTAATGCGCGCCCAAAACAAAATAACGGTAAGCGAGCGGGTTCATGCCTTGATTGCTCAAGGCGCTAAGCGTTAAAAAATTTCTTTCGGATTTTCCCATCCGCTTGGCGTCAATCAAGAGAAAAGCGCCGTGCATCCAAAATTTCGCCAAAGGTTTGCCGGTGGCCGCTTCCGATTGCGCGATCTCATTGGTGTGATGCACCGGGATCAGATCAATGCCGCCGGTGTGAATATCAAACGGCTGCCCCAAAAATTTGACGCTCATGGCCGAGCATTCAATATGCCAGCCCGGAAATCCTACGCCCCACGGTGATAGCCATTCCATTTGTCGTTTACTTCCCGGGGGTGAGAATTTCCAAAGCGCAAAGTCGGTTAGATTTCTTTTTTCCGCGCTCATGGGCACGCGCGCGCCTGCTTCTAAACCGCCAATGTCCAATCGCGCCAGGCGTCCGTAATCACGCAATTTGCCGGTGTCAAAATAAATACCGTCGCCGGTTTTGTAGGTAAAACCGCGGGCTTTCAATTTTTTTATGAGGGCGATTTGCTCTTTTATATACGACGTGGCCGCGCAAACAACGTTTGGTTTTAAAATATTTAGGGCGCGAGTATCGGTAAAAAATGCTTTGGTATAAAAAGCCGCAATCTCTTTGGCGCCCTTTCCGGCCGCGGCCGCCGCTTTTTCTATTTTATCGGCGCCAACATCGCCGCGCGTATCGGCATCCGTCAGATGCCCGACGTCCGTGATGTTCATCACATGCTTCACGCGGAGACCATCGTGCTCCAAGGCCCGACGTAAAACGTCCTCAAAAATATATGTTCGCAAATTGCCGATGTGCGCATAGTCATAAACCGTGGGTCCGCAGGTATAAAGACCAACGCGTCCGGGCCGCAGTGGAGTGAAGGGTGAAATTTTTCTGGTGAGGGTGTTGAATAATTTTAGCATGCTTCAATTGTACCCTTTTTGACCATTGTGATACAATGTTATCTGTTATCTTTACTATGTGGCCTTTCCCATCAAAAAAATCCGCGAGCTTCCTGGGTGTTGATTTGGGCGCCGGTGGCATCAAACTTGTGGAACTGGAAAATGTAGGCGGTAAAGCCAAGCTCCGCACTTACGGATTCACGGATGAGTTGACGCCGGTTCGCGCTAAATTTTCCGCCGGAGAAGATCCGTTACCGGTGGTCAAAGAACAGGCGCGTCGTTTGGCTATTGTGGTTAAGCAAGCCAAAGCCGTTTCCAAAATGGCGGTCGCCAGTTTGCCGGCTTCAATGGTGTTTAGCGCCATCATCACCATTCCCAAGGTGGCTAAAAAAGAGTTTCAAGAAGTGGTGAATCGCGAGGTTTCAAAACTTATCCCTTTTCCATTGGATGAAGCCATGCTTGATACCCGTCAGATACCTCTCACCGACGGCGGAGATAAGCGTGTGGCCGAGCGGGTGGAACAATTACTCGTGACGGCCACCAGAAAAAATGTTGTGCAGGTGTACTCGGATATTTTCACCGGCGCCGGTTTGACGCTGGATAGTTTGGAAACGGAATCGTTCGCTTTAATCCGCGCCTTGGTGGGAAAAGATCAGAACGCGCAAGTCATTGTGGACATTGGCGCGGAGCGGACAAATTTTTTAGTCGTTGATCGCGGAGTGCCCAGAATTGACCGTTCTATAGAATTGGGCGGCCGGAATTTTGACTTGGTGCTGGCCAAGGCGTTGGGGGTTTCAGTGGAAGAAGTCGGGCCGCTTAAGATTGATCTGGCGGAATCAGCGCAACATGACCCCAATCACGCCGGTTTTTTTTCACTCTTGGAAAATTCCGTCTCGCCCATTTTGAAAGAAATTCAATATGCCATGGAAGTGTTTGCCGATCAGAATTTGGTGGAGGAACGCCGTCCGGATCGCATTATTTTAACCGGCGGTTCGGCTTTGATTCCGCATCTGGCGGCGTATATTGAAAAGACCTACAATCTGAAAACTGTCATTGGAGATCCGTGGACGCGGGTGACGGCGCCGGCGCCATTGAAGCCGGTTTTACAGCAGATCGGGCCGCGTTTCAGCGTCGCGATTGGTCTGGCCATGCGCAATGTGGTATAGTGCTGTCTAGCGCTTCAATGATAGAATCTGGCAACCGTAGTTCTTTAGTTATGAATAAGAAACAAATTTCAGAAACAATACTCATTATTGACGACGATCCATTTCTAGTCAGCATTTACGAAACAAAATTAAAACTTGAGGGGTATAACGTTCAGATAGCGCGAAACGGTACCGACGGACTACGTAAGGCCAGGAGCAAGGTACCCGCCCTAATTATGCTTGATGTTTTGCTGCCTAAAGTGGACGGGTTTAGTATCTTGGAAGAGCTCAAGAAAGATTCAGCGACTAAAAACATTCCTGTTATTATGCTTACCAATCTCGGACAAAAAGATGAAATTGAGCGCGGCTTCCAATTAGGCGCCGAAGATTATTTAATCAAGGCGCACTTTAAGCCGTCAGAGACATGTGTGAGAATTAAGAAAGTGTTGGCAAAGCATCGGAAAGGATTTACTTTGATTGAGCTCTTGGTGGTGATTGCCATAATTGGTTTGCTTTCCACGTTGGCCGTCGTTGCTTTGGGTTCGGCGCGGGAAAAATCGCGCGATTCCAAACGCGTGTCTGATTTGCGCGTGGTGCAAACGGCGTTGGAACTTTATTTTTCCGATAAAAACGCTTATCCACAGGGCAAGGAAGCCATTTTGGGAGTAGGTAATTACCTGGTGTTATGCGATGACGGCTCCGGCGGTGACGGCTTTGCGGCTGGCGCCAATGAGTGTAATGGACGCGTGTATTTGGATGCCGTGCCGTCCAATCCAATTCCCGGCGGCACGAGTTACCGTTACACCTCGGAAAAACCCTTTTCAACCTATACGGTAAAGGGCGGCCTTGAAGGAACGGTTGGTAATTTGAGCGGGGTGGTGACGGCCAGCCCCAGTGGCATACAGTAGAAGAAGCTGGAGACCGGAGAATGAAAGGGCACAAATATCGTTCTTGTTTGGAGAACACGATATTTGTGCCCTTTCATTCGCCAACCAGAGTTCACTCTCTGATCGAACACGACATTCACAGGTTACTATTCTGGTCACTCTTCAATATTTACCGGTCTCCAACTTATGCCCGTTCTTATTTCTCTCTTGTTTGGCCTCGCGATTGGGAGTTTTTTGAACGCCGCTATTTTTCGTTTGCATTACGGCTTGCCCATTTGGCGCGGTCGTTCGCAATGTTTCACCTGTCGCATGGAATTGGCTTGGCATGATTTGCTGCCAGTCGCGAGTTTTTTGCTTTTACGAGGGCATTGCCGCACCTGTGACGCGGAAATTCACTGGCAATATCCGGTGGTGGAATTGGTGACGGCTCTGCTTTTTGTGCTGGCGCTCACCTTGGTGCCGTTGGGTTTGCCGCTTGGCGTATCCTTGGCGCAATTATTTTTTTGGTGGTTTATTTTTGCGATTTTTATTTTCTTGTTTGTCTATGACGCCCGTTACGGCGAATTGCCGGATCAAATCACTCTGCCCGCCATTTTAATCGCGTTTGTCTGGATGCAAATGATGCATTGGGGATGGCAGAGCAGTTTGATTGGCGGCGTTGTTGGCGGCGGATTTTTTTTGGCGCAATATTTGATTTCCCGCGGCCGCTGGGTTGGCGGGGGCGATATTCGTTTGGGATTTTTGATTGGTTTGGTGGTGGGCTGGCCCTTGGTGGCGCCGTCTTTTATTTTGGCTTATGTGCTCGGGCTCGTTGGTGTTTTGATTTTGCTGGGTCTGCGCCGTAAGACCTTTGGGGAAACGGTGCCGTTTGGCACATATCTGATTGCTGGCGCTTTGATCGCGATTTTTTTTGCTGAACCGCTTTTGAAATATATCGGGAGGATGTTATGACTTCCTCCGCCGCCGCGGCTCGCCTCGCCAAACTCAAACAGGAAATTGAACGTTATCGTTACGAATATCACGTTCATGACCGTTCTCTGATTTCCGATGCCGCGCTTGATTCTTTGAAGCACGAACTTTTTAAGTTGGAGCGGGAATTTCCTGATTTGGTAACGCCGGACTCGCCAACTCAACGGGTTGGCGGCGCGGCTCTGCCGGAGTTCAAAAAAGCGCTTCATAATATCCCCATGCTCTCAATGGAGGATGTTTTTTCTTTTGAAGAATTGCGCGATTGGCTGGCGCGGCTTAAAAAAATTGAACCGTCCGGCCGTTATGATTTTTACGGCGAGATTAAAATGGACGGACTGGCCGTTTCTCTGGAATATGAAAGGGGACTTTTGGCGCGCGGATCAACGCGCGGCGACGGGAAAGAAGGGGAAGACGTCACGGAAAATTTGAAAACGATTGAGGCCATTCCTTTGCGATTGCGGGAGCCGTCTTTGGTTGAATTGCGGACGTTTGTAAAAAAATTCGGCGCGCCGGAAATGTGCGTCAAAAAAATTGTGGCGGCTCTGCATACTGGCACGATGGAAATTCGCGGCGAGGCCTATATGACCAAGAAGACGTTGAAGAAATTAAACGTCGGCCAAAGAAAGAAAGGCGAGCCGCCCTTTGCCAACCCCAGAAACGCCGCGGCCGGCGCCATTCGCCAGCTGGATTCCAAAATTACGGCCAGCCGTCATTTGGATTTTTTTGGTTACGCTTTGGTCACGGATTTAGGATTGACGACACACGAACAAGGGCATGAATTGATGAAACTTCTGGGCGTCAAGACCAATCCGCAGAATCTTTTTTGCCGAACGCTTGAAGACGTGGAAAAATATCACGTCGCGCTTTTATTGAAGCGCGACAAACAAGATTATTGGTTTGACGGTGTCGTGGCCACGGTCAATGATGATCGGACTTTTACGCGGCTCGGCGTTGTCGGCAAAACGCCGCGCGGACATATCGCGTACAAATTTCCGGCGGAACAGGCCACGACGATTGTGCTGGGAGTGGATTGGTCGGTTGGACGCACCGGCGTCTTAACGCCGGTCGCCAATTTAAAGCCAACGCCGGTTGGCGGCACCACCGTTACCGTCAGCGTGGCCGCCAGATTCTCACGCTCGATTACAAGACGACCCTACGGCTTGGGTTTGAAGATCGGGGATACGGTGATTTTGGAAAAAGCCGGCGACATTATTCCCAAAGTGGTGCAAGTTCTAACTAAACTTCGCACGGGAAATGAAAAAGCAATTCATCCTCCGCGTCTTTGTCCAATTTGCGGCTCGCCCGTTTTGCGACGCAACGGCGAGGTGGCGATTGTTTGCGCCAATCCCCACTGCTTTGCCGTGCAATCGCGGAAAGTTAGGCATTTTGTCGGCAAAAGCGGTTTTGATATTGACGGCTTTGGGGAAAAAATTGTGGAACAGTTAATGCAAACGGGATTGGTAAAAACTCCGGCCGATATTTTTACTTTGAAAGTTGGGGACTTGGAACCGCTCACGCGTTTTGCGGAAAAGTCCGCGGTTAATTTGGTGGATGCCATTGCCGCCCGCCGCACCATTAATTTATCGCGATTTATAAATTCCCTCGGCATTCCGAACGTTGGCGAAGAGACGGCCTTGGATTTGTCGCGGGCCTTTCATAAAATTGAAGCGTTGATGGCGGCGGATGAGGCGGCGCTTCAAAATATTTTCGGGATTGGTGAAGTGGTGGCCAAAAGCGTTTATGAATTTTTTTATAACGCCAAAAATCGGGATTTGGTTAATACTCTGCAAAAAAACGGGGTGAAGATTGTTGTTGTTGCCGATGCGGCGGCGTTGGCAAGAGGACCACTGGCCGGTAAAAAAGTTGTGGTCACCGGCGCTTTGGAAAAATTTTCCCGTGAAAAAATAAAAGCGGCTCTGCGGGCGGCCGGAGCGGATATTGGTGAAACGGTCTCGGCCAAGACGGACTTAGTGGTGGTTGGCAAAGACCCGGGATCAAAGTATGATAAGGCGCAGAAGCTCGGGGTGAAAATCGTGACGGAAAGCGACATTCAAAAAATGCTTTGAGAAAATTATGGCCAATCTGACGAAAGCCGACATTGAACATCTGGCGCATCTGTCCCGCCTTGAACTGACTGATGCGGAAAAGGATCTTTACGCCCATCAGCTCTCCGCCGTTTTGGAATATATGGAGATTTTGAATGAAGTGAACACGGACGGCGTAGAACCCACGGCGCAAGTGACGGGTCTGCAGGATGTTTACCGTGAAGATGTTGTCCACGATTGTCCGAAAGACAGCCGCGAGGAAATTGTTGCGCTTTTTCCGGATGCCGAAGGCGCGGCGCTTAAAGTTCCGGCCGCTCTGATTCACAATAAGGCGGCGTCAATGGCGGAAGATGATGATGACGAAAAAGATTTTACTTAGATGGTTATAGTGATGGGTGCAGGGGTGTCGCGGATCCGCGACCGTTTCGTCCGAGGTCGCGGGACGAGACACCCCGAATCGCGCGGTATTTATGAATCTACAAAATCTTACAATCTCTGCTGTGGAAAAAGGCCTTCGGCAAAAAGATTTTTCTTGCGCCGAACTGGTTGCCGCCTACCTGGCCCGCATTAACGAACGCAATCAAGATTTGAACGCTTTCATAACAGTTGCTGAAAAAAGCGCGGCGGAAGAAGCGTTGGCCGTTGATCGTAAAATCGCGGTTGGAGAAAAGTTACAGCCGCTGGAGGGCGTGCCGTTTGCCGTCAAGGATACTTTGTGCACGCATGGAATCAGAACAACGGCGGCTGCCAAAATTTTAGATAACTTCATTCCGCCTTATGATGCCACGGTTATTGGAAAAATTCGCGACAATGGCGGTATTGTAATTGGGAAAAATAATTGCGACGCCTTTGGTCACGGCGCTTCCAATGAAAATTCGGATTACGGGCCGGTCAAAAATCCTCATGACCCCGCCAAAGTTTCCGGCGGCTCAAGCGGCGGCAGCGCCGCGGCCGTGGCCGCTGATCTTTGCGCCTATGCCATCGGCGAGGACACCGGCGGATCCATCCGGGAACCGGCGGCTTTTTGCGGCGTTGTTGGACTTAAAGTGAGTTATGGCCGGACATCGCGTTATGGTTGTATGCCAATGGCCTCATCATTGGACACGGTCGGGCCGCTCACTAAAACCGTTGAAGACGCGGCCGCGGTGATGGAAGTGATTGCCGGTGTTGATCAGTATGACGCCACCACTTTGCCGGAAGCGGTTCCGAATTATCGCGATGAGCTTAAAAAAGGCATTGACGGCTTGCGAATTGGTTTGCCGAGAGAATATTTCGCTGAAGGTTTGAACGAAGAAGTGAAATCCTGCGTGATGAAAGCCGTTGCCGCCTGCGAGCAGGCCGGGGCAACGGTTGAAGAAGTGTCACTGCGGCACACCAAGTACGCCATTGCCACCTATTACATTGTTGTGCCTTGCGAAGACAGCTCCAACATGGCGCGATACGACGGCCTTCGCTTCGGCGCGCGCGTCACCAACGGCGACAGCAACGATCTTTTGCGGGTGTACACGCAAAGCCGCGCGTCCGGTTTGCCGGCGGAAGTAAAACGCCGCATTATGATCGGCGCCTACGCGCTGTCTCACGGTTACTATGACGCTTATTATTTGAAAGCGCAAAAAGTTCGGACGCTGATCAAACAGGACTTTGAAAATGTTTTTGAAAAAGTTGATGCGCTCATCACACCAACTTATCCGGGATTGCCTTTTGGAATTGGAGAATTAGTTGATAATCCTTTGGCCATGTATTTGGCAGACGTTTTGACGGTACCGGCAAATTTGGCCGGTGTGCCGGCTTTGAGCGTGCCTTGCGGAAAAGTCGGAACGCTTCCGGTTGGCGCGCAAATTATCGGCCCGAGATTTAAAGAAGATATTATTTTGAGGATCGGCCGTGCGATGGAAAGAGAAATGTGATAAAATTAATGGCATGACTCCACCGGCGCCTTCAAAATCAAATTCTCCAACGCCGATCTATCGCGAATTCGGCGAAGGACGAACGTGGCGCATTTTTCGGGTGATGGCGGAGCTGGTTGAAGGGTACACTTTTCTCGCATCCATTGCGCGCGCCGTGACGGTTTTTGGTTCGGCGCGCACCTTGCCGACATCGTGGTATTATCAGGAAGCGCAAAAATTGGGACGCTTGTTGGCCAAAGGAAAATTTTCCACCGTGACCGGCGGCGGCCCGGGAATTATGGAAGCGGCCAACAAGGGCGCCTATGAAGGCGGGGGAGAATCAATTGGCATCAATATCCAATTGCCGCGCGAACAGCGCATCAATCCGTACGTCAAGAAGGCCGTCGGTTTTTATTATTTTTTTACGCGCAAGGTGATTCTGACCGCGCCGTCGCAGGCGTTTGTTTTTTTCCCCGGCGGTTTTGGAACCTTGGACGAATTTTTTGAAGTGCTTGATCTCATCCGTTCCGAACGTATGATGCGCGTGCCGCTCATTATGGTTGACCGAAAATTTTGGCAACCGCTTTTGGAATTTCTTCGCCACAACGCTTACCAAAAAATTCATGCTCTGCGCGAGGAAGACCTGACGCTCTTTCATATTGTTGACACCGCTGAAGAGGTCTATGAAATTGTCCACCGCACCAAAGAACGGCCGCGTTGTGAAATTTCTCCGGAGGCCTTTTGCGACGGCGATGAAGTCAATTGGCGCGTCTTCCGGATTATGGCGGAGTTGGTGGAAGGTTATCAATTTTTGCAGAACGTAAAAAATCCCGTCACGGTGATCGGCACGGCGCACATCAAATTGCAATCGCGATTTTACAGCGACGCCTACCGCATTTGCAAAGAGCTTGGTCGACGCGGCAAAACAATCATCACCGGCGGCGGCCCGGGAATTATGGAAGCGGCCAACAAAGGCGCTACACACGCCGGCGCCGAATCGCTGGGCTTGGACATCAGTGTGGATCACAAAGAACGGATCAATCCGTTTGTCCGGCGTTCCATCAGTTTCCATTATACGTTTGTGCGCAAGTATATGCTCTCCTCGCCGTCCCTAGGTTTCATTTTATTTCCCGGCGGTTATGGGACGCTCACTGAATGCTTTGAGGTGTTGACTTTGATGCAAACCAAAAAAATGGAACGGATTCCGGTTTTGCTTTACGGCCGCGAGTTTTGGCAACCGCTTTTTGATTTCATTCAAAAAAATGTTTTTGAACGGGAAGCGGCGGTGGCGCCGGAGGACATGTCGCTCTTCAAAATTATTGATACGCCGGAGGCGGCGGTTAAGGAAATGCTCGCCGCCAAGAGACGTAGTTATTTTTAGTGAATGGCAAATGGCGTATAAGTTGAATAGTAACCGACAAATATCGTTCTTGTTCTAAGCAACAAGATATTCTAAATAATTTATGATTCCCTGGTTTGAATTGCGAGTCATCCATCTCGGCCCCATCACAATTTATGTCTGGGGCGTGTTTGTTGCTCTGGCAATTTTGCTCGGCGTGGTTTTGGCGGCGCGTTTTGTCCGACGCCGCGGTCTTTCCGCTGATTT
Source organism: Candidatus Magasanikiibacteriota bacterium (assembly GCA_015661005.1). Lineage (GTDB taxonomy): Bacteria > Patescibacteriota > Patescibacteriia > Magasanikbacterales > JACTTX01 > JACTTX01. The sequence goes on along the minus strand of JACTTX010000009.1, from coordinate 12,210 downwards.
GATTATTGACGCCGCTTTTTGGATGGTGGTGGGCGGCTTAACCGGCGCCCGTTTGCTCCACGTTTTTGCCTATGAGCCCGAGTATTTTCTGGCGTCGCCGCTGGAAATTTTTAAAGTTTGGCACGGCGGTTTGTCTTCTTTTGGCGGGATGATCGGCGGGGTGTTGGCGCTTTTATTATTTTTACGCCTCCGGCGAATGCGCTTGGCCACCTTTGCGCCCTATCTCTACGCAATTTTTTTTGCTTTGCCTTTTGCCTGGGGGTTTGGTCGGATCGGTTGCTTTTTGACGAAAATGCATCCGGGCATTCATAACAGTGTGATGGGCCGCGTCTGGATATGGGACTCATTGAAGCGGTTCTGCTTTTTGCGCTGGGCGGAGTTTTTTTGCTCCTGCGACGTTTGATGGGCGCGCGTCTATTGGATTATTGGTTCGCGGTGATTTTTTTGATTTATTACGGCGCGATGCGCCTGCTCTTGGATTTTTTCCGCGCTCGGGATATTATGGGCGCTGATGCCCGCTACTTTGGACTGACGCCCGGCCAGTATGCGGGGATATTGATGATTGTTGGCGGTATTTTACTGACACGATTTTGGCGGCGCCAGAATCGCGCGATAAAATAGAGTAGAAGTGACAGCTGGAGAGGTCGCATAGCGGTCTAGTGCGCACGCTTGGAAAGCGTGTGAACCGAAAGGTTCCGAGGGTTCGAATCCCTCCCTCTCCGCCAAAATTGAAAATCGGAATCGGAAGCCGAAATGGGGTATTCCTCTCAAAAAATCCTGAATCTGAAAGGGTTCGCCACGCTCCGCGTGGCTCAAAAAGTACGGTTCGAGCTTCAAATAAAACTATGAGCAAGAGTAGGTCAATAATAAATAGTTTGCCAATACAAGAATTTAATCTTGTTCTTGACCGCTTTGGATTAGAAAAAGCGTGGTATTCAGTTTTGGCTACGCATTTACATAGATTTGATAGAGCCGACTTGAGATACATTCTTGATGAAAAGGAGTTCAAAAATATTGAAATTCAAAACTTTGATTTTCTAGACGGTCTTTCAGTTGGAGAAATTTCTGTACTTTATGAGTATTCACTCGCCTACATGGATCGCGATAAGCGAAAAGAAGAGGGACAATATTTTACGCCTGATGATGTTGCACAAGTCATGGCTAAAAAAACACTTACCTTTCCAAAAAATAAAATTTGGATGGACCCTTGCTCTGGTGTTGGAAATTTGTCTTTTTGGCTTATTAAAAATCAAGAAAACCGAGAGGATTTTTTGAAGAGCAACATATACCTTATTGACCGAGATAAATTAGCTCTATTTATTGCACGATTTATTTTAGCAGTTAATTTTCAAAAAAATGATTTACGATTATTTGAAAATATAAAATCGCGCTTTGTCGTAGCTGATTTTTTGCTTTCTGATAACTTGCCTAAATATGATTACGCAATTCTTAATCCGCCATATGTAATGGTAGAGCCAGATGTTCGATTTGAAACTAGCTCGGCGCGTGATTTGTATGCTTATTTTTTGGAAAGAGTTATAAAAACTTCTACGGGTTTTGTTTCTATTACGCCACAGACATTTACAAACGGACAAAAGTTTAATTCATTAAGAAAACTATTATTGAATAATTTTACCGCTCTCGATGTTTATTGCTTTGATAATGTTCCGGATAATATTTTTCGGGGTATAAAATTTGGCTCAAAAAATACAAATACGGCGAATAGTACACGTGCGGGAATTATTGTTGCAAAACAAAATGGCAATAAACAAATTTTTAGAATAACACCACTGCTTAGATGGCGAGTTAAAGAAAGACAAAATCTTCTTGATTCCGTAGACAACTTTTTAACCGAAATTAAACCAAGAGAAGATATTTTCCCGAAATTACAAAAGGACTTATTGCCTCTCTATGATTTTGCAAAAAAACAAGAGAAAATGCTGGCTCATCTGGTATCCCGCCGCCAAACATTGTACAGGTTAATTGTTCCCTCGACCCCAAGGTATTTCATTTCTGCTCTCAAATGTGAGGTTGAACGCTCGTCGTTTAAGACACTATATTTTTATAGCGAAAAAGAAATGGATATCGCATATTTATTATTAAACAGTAGTTATATGTATTGGTGGTGGCGAGTTAATGATGGCGGAATGACAATATCAGAAAAAACCTTACTAACATTGCCGATTATAAATGAAATGTCGGTTAGTAAAAATTTGTTAGCAAGAATTGAACTATCAGAAAAAACAAATCGCGTAATTAAACGAAATGCTGGTAAAGATAATGAAAATGTAAAACACGACCCATCACTGGTAAGGGAGATCACCAAAGGTTTATTTCCTAGTTTTGCGAGTGCGCTTGAGTTAGTACATAACAATTCAGTAATTTAATTATTATGATTTCAAAAAAGTTAATCGCGCAATTAGAAGAATTGTTAAAACAGATGCCCGCTGTGTGGGACGGACGCAAGGCAATTTTAGAAATGCGTGATTCAGGTTATCCGCACTGGAAACAAATGGAATGGATAGGTTTCTATTTTCAGTTTCTTTGTGATACAAAATTGCCGCCATTGGTAAAAATACCATGTCCAAAATATGGCAGAGTTGAATTCGATGGATTTTCGGAAATACCATGGGACTTTAAGGCACACCCAGATAAAAACGCGAATGGTCAAGATAGCAAAAGTGTTATTGTAAATGATAGCTTAGCTATTGCAGAGGCAATTAAACAATTTGGTGGGGCAGGACTTATATTGGCAATCGGGGATGCAAAATATAATGACGAGGATAGAAGTTTCCAAGTTTGGCACCAAGAACTCAAGGGCGGACTATCGAATTTTGAGAAAGAAAGAATCTTGCGTAAAGCACCTTCGCGTTTGAGAAAAATCGAGTTTAGGTTGAGAGAGATTAAATTGATTTTACTTGATGGTAAAAAGGTTCGTGGACTTGGTTCATTTCAAGAAGGGTTTAGAAATTCTGATGGGAGTCCACGGAACGCGAAGGTGCTTTTAGATTTGGAAAGTATTACTGCCGAAAAAACAATCAAATTTTGATAAGCCCGCCGAAAAACCTTTTGTCGGAGCGAGGACGGCTCGGCAGGAGGGGGGGGTGTGGCGAGCAAGGCGCGCAGTGGCGGGGCTGGCTTCCTTATTGGGGGGTTTGCTCAAAGAATGTTCGAACATCAATCAAAAACACCGCCAGTTATGAAAAAAGGTTACAAAGGAAACATTGAGTCATTGACCCGGCAAAATAAAAATTTCCGTCACGTTCTTTATACGGCGCGGCATTGTCAGTTGGTTTTAATGTCGCTTCTGCCCGAAGAGGAAATCGGTTGGGAAATCCACAAAGACAATGATCAGTTTTTCCGTTTTGAAAAAGGGGATGGAAAAGTCATCATCAATGAAACTGAATACGTCGTGCAAGACGGTGATTGTGTCATAGTTCCCTCCGGCGCGCGGCACAATGTCATCAACACCTCAAAAACGCAAGCGCTAAAATTTTACACGATTTACTCTCCGCCGCATCATCAAGACGGCGTGGTCAGGGCAACAAAAAAAGAAGCTGTTGTTGATAGTCCGGAGTTTGATGAGGAAACTACGGAGTAATTGCACAGGCAATTGCGGATTCGGGATAAAATTGGTTATAATATGCAAGGTCAACACGCCGAAAATTTAAGAGGCGCGCCATTCACTCTGATTTAATGCTATGAAAAAAAAGTATGTCACTTTTGGAATCGCGCTCATAATTTTTGCATCTGTCTTTGTGAGCGGCACAGCGCGGGCCGCTGTATATGATGTCGGACTTGGGGTCAGCGACGTTTGGATTGCGTCCAATAATCCATTGGTGGTGAATATACCCGTCTTAATTTACGCCACGGTTCATAATTACGGCGAGAATTTTATTGGCACGGTTTATTTCACTGATGATGGAGAAATCATTGAAACAGCGCGGCCGATTTCCGTGCGCACAAACGGCGTGCAAGAAGAAATTTGGGTGGAGTGGACACCAACACGGCCCGGTTTGCATGCTATTCAGGTGAAAATTATCAGTTCAACGGAAACGCCGGATGTGGATGAAAGCAACAACAGCGTTGTCATCTCAAGAAATGTCTTGGCGGACGCTGACAATGATGGCATTCCGGACGTTGATGATCCGGACGCTGATGGCGACGGTATGCCAAATATCTGGGAGGAGAAGTACGGTTTTAATCCTTTGGACCCAAGTGACGCGGTCAAGGATCCGGATGCTGATGGCGCCAGCAACTTGAGTGAGTATTTGCGCGGCACGAATCCGTTGGTTTCTGATTTGCCGCCTAACCCGCCAAGCGGTGGTGGTGGCGGAGGAGGATCAAGTGGCGGTGGCAGTAGTGGCGGTGGTGGTGGCATGAGCGGTGGCGGAGCAAGTGGCGGAGCAGGGTCCGGTCCTTCAAGCAACAGTTCCTCGGGGACGGGTACCGACACAACTGGTTCTACTGATACGGCCGGATCAAAGACGAAGTCAATCGCGGCAATAGAGCCGTCCGAAAAAGCCACGTCCAATTTGATTGTTCCGTCTTCGCCAATCGTGAATTTTACGTCGGCAGTTCTGGCCGCATCCGAGTCGCCGGTAATATTTACCGTGCCGTTATCTGAACAAACGGTCACGTCGTCGGCCGCGGAAATTAAAAATGATTCTGATTCGGAAAAAGATGATCACAAATCCGATGGCAACAAAATCAGCCGTGATTTTATTTTAACATTGGTTGGCGCGAGCGCTGTGGCCGCGCTTTTAGCCGGCGCGGGCGCATCTTTTTATAAGCATCGCCGCGAGACCAAAAAACCCAAAGAATAGCATTGAAGTTTATAACGGCGCGATTGTCCGCACGATCTTGCCAGGAATGCCATCCCGCGCCATAATGGCACCATGTCCGATGAATTTTTTCGCGGGAAAATTGTGGTTTTAACGGGCGGGGCCAAAGGTTTGGGCCGGGCGTTGGCCTTGAAATTTGCGTCGGCCGGAGCGGTTGTTATAGTCACTTACAAAACAAGCCGTCACGAAGCCGTTGCGCTTCAAAAGGAACTGTCCGCCTTTGATCAGCGTTCAGGGGTTTTCAAACTTGATGTTCGTAATGAGGGCCAAGTCGCCGCCGTTTTCAAAAAAATTTTCGCACAGCACAAAAAAATTGACGTCCTTGTAAATCTCGTCGGTAATTTTATTTATGAACCGATTGAAGAAACGACTTTTGAAAAATTTAAGGACGTGATTGAGACCAATTTGTATTCAACTTTTTTGATGAGTAAAATCGCGCTGGAAAAAATGAAGAAACAAAAAAGCGGACAGATCATTAATTTTGGCTGTGCCGCCGCTGACCGGATGACTATTCGCGAATTGACAACGCCGTATTATATTGCTAAAACGGGAGTATTGATGCTCACCAAAATTCTGGCTAACGCATATGCGCCGTATGGAATTAAGGTGAACGCCGTCTCGCCGGGAATTTTGGAAACGAGTGTCGCCAAGCACAAAGTGCCGACCGGTCGTTACGCGCAGTTTCAAGATATCTGGAATGCCGTTAAATTTCTCTTGGCGCCGGAATCGGAATATATAAATGGCGCCAACATTGAAGTGAGCGGCGGATGGGTGCCGGGAGTGGGAAATTAGAAGCTGGAAGCTGGAGGAGAATGAAGCGTAAATGTCGTTCTTGTTCTAAGCAACACGACATTTGCGCTTCATTCTCCGATAGCGCACGCCATTTGCCGGTAACTATTCAACAAGGAATCTATAATATGTTCAATCGCCAATCCCATTCTATGAAACTTTTCACTAAGCAAAACATTTTATTCATTCTCATCTTCGCTGTTCTTGGTTTCCTGGCGCTTCAGGTTCCGGTCGCGCAACTGGCCGGATCCAAAGCCAAGTTCACGCTCTTTGACGCCTTTGGCCCGCTGGTCGGCGCTTTTATCAGTTCACTCCCGGGTGTGATTGCCGTTTTTTTGATGCAACTGGCAAATTTTTTGGCGCATGGGGCAAAAATTATTGACGTCGGCGCTGTCATCCGCTTTTTCCCAATGTTTTTTGCCGTGCTTTATTTTGCTCGTAAAAGCAAATGGATTGTCGCCGTGCCGATTATTGCTATTATCGCCTGGAATATGAATCCCATTGGTCGCAGTGTCTGGTATTTTTCTCTTTACTGGCTCATTCCCGTTGCCTGCCATTTTTTACGCGATCGTTTCCTTTTGGCGCGTTCTCTTGGCGCCACGATGACAGCCCATTCCGTCGGCGGCGCGCTTTGGATTTGGTTTTTTGCTTTGCCGAAAGCGGTTTGGGTGGCGTTAATTCCCGTTGTTGCCGCTGAACGTTTAATGTTTGCCGTCGGCATCACGCTCATGTATTTGGTGGTCAGCAATGTCTTGGCGCTTTTGATGAAAAAGCGCGTTCTCAAATTACCATTCGTGATTGAAGAAAAATACTTGGTTCATTTTGCCAAATAAATGTTCAAAAAATATTTTTCTTCAATGCGTGAGATTGATCGCCGGTGGAACGTTAAGGGCGGCAACTACATGCGCGATCGCGCTTCACCCGACCGTTTCCTGTCCCGCATGCGTTATTTTTTGGATTTAATTGGTGCGCCGGACGCACGGATAAAATTTATTCATGTTACTGGAACCAGTGGCAAAGGTTCCGTTTCCGTAATGATGCAGGAAGCGCTGGCCGCGGCCGGACATCAGGTGGGCCTTTTCACTTCGCCTTATTGCACGAGCGCGATTGAAAAAATCCGCGTGAATAACAAATATATTTCACCGGCGACTTTTGTCCGAATTTGGAAACAACTGAAACCATCCGTTCAACGCGCGGATAAAAGCGGCCCGTTTGGCGGCCCGTCATACTTTGAAATTTTTTTGGCCATCGCGTTGAAATATTTTCAGGAACAAAAATGCGTTTGGGCGGTTTTGGAAGTTGGTTGCGGCGGCCGTTATGACGCCACCAACGCCATTCAAAAAAAATCAGCGGCGGTGATTACCAATATTGATTTTGATCACACGCAAATCCTTGGAAAAACTCTGCCGAAGATTGCGCGGGACAAGGCCGGTATCATAAAAACCGGCACGGAATTTTTTACCACGGAAAAGCGGCCCGCTCTTCTCAAAATTTTTCGGAAAATTTGCGCTGACCATCATGCGCCGACGCAGATTATAGCGCGCGCCGTGAGAAGTTGGCGCCCGCGAATGTTGGGTCAACATCAAGAGTTGAACGCCGCGCTCGCCGCCGCGGTCTTAAAACATTTGAAAATTCCTCAAAGAGCAATTATCAACGGCATCGGGCGAGCGCGTTTGCCGTGCCGTTTTGAAATCGTGCAAAAAAATCCAACAGTGATTATTGACGGCGCGCATAATGTCGGAAAAATGCGTAGCACCGCAAATAGTCTCAAGGACTATCTCCAACAAAAAAAATTCGGGCGCGTGCATTTGGTGATCGGGATTGCTGCCGATAAGGACGTCAGAGGAATTTTGAAACAGATTGTGCCGCTCGCGGACACTATTACAACAACCGGTATTCACTCGGCCATTAAGGCGAGCCTGGGGCCGGAAAAATTACATCGGCTGGCGCAAAAATTCACCAAAAAAACGGCGCCGGTCCGGGCGTTTCCAAATTCAAAGCAGGCGCTCCAATGGGCATTGCGGATGGCCAAGATCAATGATATTATCCTCATTACCGGCTCGTTTTATTTGGCCGGTGAAGTGCGGACATGTTGGGTCACGGAAGATTTTATTTTGAAACATCGTATGAGTTTTAAATCACTATGAAATTATCTCTGGGAAAAATTCAGATGAGCACAACGCTCTTGATGCGCCGTTTTGGTTACGGTTTGCATCAAGGTCGGGAGATTTCCTATGAGCGGAGAATATCCCACCAGCCGTTTCCGCGTCTGCACGCCTACGTGGAGGAAACAAAAAAAGGCGTCAGCATCAATTTGCATCTGGATCAAAAAGCGCCAACCTACGGCGGCGTAAAAATGCACGCCGGAGAATATGACGGCGCGGTGGTGGAACGGGAGTTGGCGCGAATCAAAAAATTAGTTGCGCTGTACGAATAATGGGGACAGTTCTAAAGGGGACACTTCTGCGCAATCGCGGATTTAGAACTGTCCCCTTTAGAACTGTCCCCAAACCAAAAATATGGCTGACCTTCAGGAAATCAAAGATCGGCTGGATATTGTGAGCGTCCTTGGAGAATATCTCCAGCTCAAAGCGTCCGGCGCCAATTGGAAAGGACTTTGCCCCTTTCATCACGAAAAGTCGCCGTCATTCATGGTGCATCGCGAAAAGCAGATTTGGCACTGCTTCGGATGCCATGAAGGCGGCGATATTTTTACGTTTGTCATGAAAATGGAAGGGCTCGAGTTTGTGGAAGCGTTAAAATTATTGGCGGATCGGGCCGGTGTTGAAATCAGCGCGGCCGCGGATGTTGATCGCAGTGAACGCAATCGGCTTTTGGAGGTTTTGAAATCAGCCGCCCAATTTTTCCAAAAAATTTTTCACGATTCCCCCCGCGCCCAAGCGGCCCGCGAATATTTGGATCATCGCGGTCTAAAAAACACCACGATTGCCGAGTTCGGCATTGGCTGGAGCGCCGAAGATTGGAATGCTCTCACCGATTTTCTTTTGAAACGCGGCGTGCCCGCCGTAGATATTGCTAAAGCCGGCTTGGCCGTAAAAAAAGACGACGGCGGAATTTACGATCGTTTTCGCGGACGAATAATGTTTCCGATTCATGATGTTCACGGCAATGTTGTCGGTTTCACGGGCCGCGTTTTGGTGGAGACCGCCGTTTCCGGCGGCAAATACGTGAATACGCCGCAAACAATTCTTTTTGACAAGGGACGATTATTGTACAATTTGCATCGCGCCAAACAATTTATCAAGGATGCCGGTTTTGCCATTATTATGGAAGGCCAGATGGACGTGGTGAGCGCCTGGCAGGCCGGAATTAAAAACGTCATTGCATCATCCGGCACGGCGCTCACGCCGGATCAGGTGAATCTCCTGAAACGCTACACCAATAAAATTGCCATCTCCTTTGACGCTGATGTCGCTGGTCAAGCGGCGGCCAAACGCGGATTGAATATTGCCCGTGATGCCGGATTGGATATTCGCGTTATTAAAATTCCGGCTGACGCCGGAAAAGATCCGGATGATTGCATTAAAAAAGATCCGGAAATTTTTAAGCGCGCGGTGGAAGAAGCGGCGCCGATTATGGCTTTTATAATTGAACGCGCTCTCAATGGAAAAAATTTGGCGGATCCCAAACAAAAAGTCATAGCGGCACGGGAAGTGTTGACGGAAATCGCGGCGCTTCCATCAGCCATTGAACGGGAAACATGGTTAAGAACTTTGGGTCAGAGAATTGCCGTCTCGGAAGATGCTTTGCGTGAAGAAATGCGCAAGCTCGGCCGACCGGTTGCGCCCAATCCCGCCGCGACAAGCGCGGAAAGCGCGTCGCCTACAATCACAGCTCGCACCCCGGCCGAGATCATTGAGCAGTATTTATTGGCTTTTGCTCTGCATTTGAATCGCGACGCTCTGCCGCTTATGGCCGGACTCCATCCGCAGATGTTTGGGAATGAGCGAAACGCCAATCTTTACACAACGCTCCTTGCCCTCTATAATAAAGTTGATCTCAAAGATCCGGCTCAAATGATGGAAGCCGTCTGGAAAGAGCAGGGCGGCGGGGATGAAATTGCCGTCCTGCGTCTTTTGGTTGATAAGGATTTTGCGGATTTTGAGCGCTACGATTTTCTCCGCGAACTGCATGCTACCGCCGAGCGTTTAGAACGGCATTGGTTGGACGAACAGCGCCGACATTTGGAAGACGCACTGCGTTTGGCGGAAGGGCGTCAGGATAAAAGTCAGATTGAGGAATTAATTGTGCAATATCAAGTACTCACAGATTTAGTGGCGCGAGTCGGTAGACGGACGCCAACATCATTATGAAGAAGAATAAAAAGCGGGGACATCATCAGCGTCCGCGTTCGGTGAGACGCTCGCCGGTAAGGCACAAGGCAACGTCGCGGCGTGTTCATCATCGTGTTCACCAGCCGGTAAAAAAGTTTCATAAGTTGAATCCCCGCGCCTTGGCGGCTTTGCATAAAATTAAGCATCACCTCAAAGGAAAAAAACCGGCTAAAGTTGCCGAGCCAACCGTTCAAAAACCAACTCCCGAACAGGTTGAGCAACTGATTACTAAGGGAAGGCGACGCGGTTTCTTGACGGAAGTGGAGTCATTGCATATTTTTCCGGAACTGGAAGAGTACATTGATCTTTATGAGGATTTTTTGGGACGGATGGAGCGGATTGGAATTTCCGTGGTGGAGATGAAAGAGGGGCTCTTGGGTTGGAAAAAAGATGATGAGACGCCAAAAAAAGCGGAACGCAAGAGCAAGGTTTTTGATTTGCCGGAACTCACGGCCGACAACATTCAAATTTATTTGCGGGAAATAGGAAAAATTTCTCTTTTGAATGCGGAGGAAGAAGTGGCCTTGGCCAAGCGCAAAGAAAAAAATGAAAAAGAAGCGGAAAAAAAATTGATTGAGGCCAATTTGCGTTTAGTCGTTTCCATTGCCAAGAAATTTGTCGGGAAGTCATTGTCATTGTTGGACTTGATTCAAGAGGGGAACATCGGACTGTTTCGCGCCGTCAAAAAATTTGAGTATCGGAAAGGTTATAAATTTTCCACCTACGCCACGTGGTGGATTCGTCAAGCCATCACCCGCGCTTTGGCTGATCAATCGCGAACCATCCGCATTCCGGTGCATATGGTGGAAACCATCAATCGGTTCCAGCAAGTAGAACGGCGTTTGCTTCAGGATTTGGGAAGAGACCCCACACCGGAAGAAATTGCCGCGGAAATGGGAGAGGACTTGGAAAAAGTCAAGCACATCATCAAGATTTCCCAAGAAACAATTTCTTTGGAAACGTCGGTTGGAGAGGATGATGATGATTCCTCGCTTGAAGATTTCATTGAAGACGTTAAGAATGTTTCGCCGGATCGCGCCGCCGCTCTGCAATTGTTGCGTGATTATGTCCGGGACTCCATCAAAGATTTGAATCCGCGCGAGCAGAAAATTTTGGAAATGCGTTTTGGTTTGTTGGACGGCGTTTCGCACACTTTAGAAGAAGTCGGCCGTGAATTTGACGTCACGCGCGAGCGCATTCGCCAGATTGAAGCCAAAGCGCTGGAAAAAGTGCAGACCATGCCCGGGATTGAAAAGTTGCGGGATTATTAGGGGTATATAATCGCGAGGCGATCTCAATATTAATCAATAAACAATACAATATGGAAAAATGGCATCAACGTGTGGAAGATGTAGAGACAGCTCGGGCGGGCGCGCACGCGGAGAAACCATTTCGGGAGGCGTTAATGGAAGGTAAGTATGCGTTGTCCGATGAAGCCAAAAAGGCGCTTGATTTTATTGCTTCAGCGGAAGGGGAGAAGGCCATAAAAAATTATCAGGAAATGAATGAAAGCGCTAAGGAAGCATTTTTAGATAAAATTAGACCGGGATTTCATGTCAGTATTGCCACTATGAAGGATAAATGGAGATTTTTTCCTCCTGATACAGGTCCGAACGCAGTGACAGCGGCCATGTCTCACTATGGCGAAATGGCGCTTCAGAAAATAATTTCCGGCGGGGGCACAACAGAGGAAAAATTAAGGAGCATTCAGTCAGTAGTACCAAGTTTATGGCGGGGTTATTCCGAGATCCAAGAAAGAACGAATAAAATGAGCGATGCCAAAGCCGCCGAATATAGAGAGCATAACCCCTTATTATCTCTGGGTGAAAAAGTTATGAGAGTGGCCAGAGGTAAAGTAGAGTTGCTTGATTTAAATACGGATCTGACATTGGCTAACCAACTTCATCAAGCATATCTTGATGATAATCCTCATACTAATTTCGCAGGGGCTCGGTTAGATTCGTTTATGGCAGAGAATGGTTATAAATGGAATGAAAAGGTCGGTGAATACGTGAAGTTGGAGTTGTAAAAATTTTTTCCACCTGTCCCACGCCCTGTCCCACGCCCTGTCCCACGGAAGTGATAATGTCCTATCTGAAGGAAATCAAAATGTCCTCCCCATAGGGTAAGATGAAGCAGTTATTCATAACTGTTTCATCTATGATATGTATGGGATGATGGAATCAATTCGGTTGATAATCTGTTCTTTTGCAAACAAATTT
>JACTTX010000031.1 GCA_015661005.1 Candidatus Magasanikiibacteriota bacterium | reverse complement strand
CTGCTTTGTACTCCTGCATGAACCCTATCAGTGCGTTCATTATCAGGATAGCGAAGATTATGGCTGCGTCAAGGTCTTCGCCTATCAGCGCAGATATGGCGACTGCGGCCATGAGTATCCATATCAACGGGCTCCTGAACTGGCTGATGAATATCTTCAGAGGGCTTACCTTGTATCTCTCGACTATCTCGTTCTGCCCGTACCTGAGAATCCTTTTTTTAGCTTCCTTATCGCTGAGGCCTTTCGCAGTGGTATCAAGAGCATAAAGAACTTCGCGATTTTTATCGCGGAGTTTTTTGTTTCAGTTTGAATTTTTTCTTGAGCGATGTTTTTTGGCAGAATTTTTTAAAAATAAATCCACCCGGAGCGCGTGATGCGTCCGAGTGGAAAAAATGGCGGGTTGTGGGTTGTGCGGGCAAGTTGCCAGCGGGGCTACAACCATTGCGTCTGCGGTCAAGAGGGGGCTAAACCGCATAAGGCATTGGGAACTCCGCTGGCAACCGCCCGGGCGTTGGAGCAAGCTCCGCCGCCGGCGCCACAGACACCTCCGCCGCCGAACGGTGGTGTCTTTGCTGAAAGTATAGGCAGAGCCTCCGGGTTTGTCAAGGGGGGCGCCAGAGGGGCGCCAGTTTACGGGTCATGAGCGTCTGGGACCGACTGTTTGCGAGGCCGACCGGGTCCGCGACGCGGGGCATTTGGATCCGGAAGCGGATGGATCCGCGGACGACCGCGTTTACGATGTAGCTTCACCGTCGGCGCGTCCACGTCCGCTTCCGGCGTTCCGGCCGCAACTTGTACACGCGCCGTCTGTCGGCATCGTCTGGCCGCGATTCGGCATGTTCCTCTTTCTTTCTCCAACCATTGGATCCGCTCCGGCGTGAGCTTGATTCCCGCTTGGACGAGAACTTGGGTCGTGTACTCATCGGCATTTCTTCCTGAAAAATTGCTTTCACGCCTCATCTCACCCTCCTTGTGAAAAAACCGCACCATACGGTTGGCGCGGCTTACTATGTCTGAATTTTTTAATAATGTCAAGTTTGGGGCCGATCTGTATCACAGCGGCGTTAATCGCGGATGCCGACTTTTTTTCGCACCTCGGTCATTGTCTCCGTCGCAATTCCACCGGCAACTTTTGCGCCGGACTTCAAAATTTTTACCACCGCGCTTTCAGAAATTTTTACGCGATCGGCGCGGAAGCGGGCAAAGTGATTGGCGATCAAAGCGGCGAGGCCGTCTTTAAGTTTAACGTTCATCAAAGTCCCGCGCGCCTGTTCGCCCAAAAATTTTTGGGTGGCGGCGCCGTTTGCATCAAATAATTTGTGCAGTTCCAAAAGATTAGTCACGCCGATCTCATCGGCCGTGGCTTTGCGGATTTTTTCCAAAATTAACTCCGGCGGATCATTGAGCGCGAGGTATGATTTTGGCCCGTGCGACTTGCTCATTTTTTTTACCGGTTCAGTCAAGCTCATGACGCGTGGCGTTGCCGTGAGCAGGGGAAGGGTTTCCGGAAAAGTTTGACCGAATTTGTTGTTGAACTTCCGGCCGATGACGCGGGTCAGCTCCACATGCTGAACTTGATCCTCGCCAACCGGCACGCGATCCGCTTTGTACATCAAAATATCCGCCGCTTGCAAAACCGGATAAGTGAAAAGTCCGACATTGACATTGGTGACTTGATGCTCCGCCTTATCTTTATATTGGGTCATCCGTTCCAGTTCGCTCATGGGCGTCAGGGTGGAAAAAATCCAGGAGAGCTCGGTGTGTTCCGGCACCGCTGATTGGACGAAGAGCGTGCACTGATCCGGATCAAGGCCAAGCGCCAAGAGATCGCGCGTCAAAGAAATAATCTGTTGATATTTTGTTTGCGGGTCAAACTCTCCGGTCAAAGAATGCAGATCAGCGATGAAAAAGAAGCAATGATATTTCCGTTCGCTTTGAAGCGTCAGCCAATTTTTTATGGCGCCCAAATAATTTCCAATGTGCAATTCTCCGCTGGGCTGAATTCCGGAGACAATAATTTGTTGGTCCATATTACACCTCAATCACCACCGGCAAAATCATCGGACGGCGTTTGGTGAGAGTGAACAGCAATTGCCCAACGTCGTTCCGCAATTTATTTTTGATGTAGTCATCAAAGGCCGGGGACTTTGGATCGGCATCGTGGAGAATTTTTTTGACATGGGCGCGGGCTTTTTCTATCACCTCTTTATTTTCACGAAGATAAATAAAGCCGCGCGAGATAATGTCCGGATTGCCAATTAAAGAACCGGTGCGTCGGTCAATAGTGGCGATGATGACAAACATTCCGTCTTCAGCCAACATCCGGCGATCGCGCAAAACAACGGTGGAGACATCACCAACGCCTAAACCATCAACCATCACATAATCAGTAATGACTTTTTCATTGGTCAGCCGTCCAACCCCGCCGGCGGAAAATTCCATCACTTGTCCGTTGTCCGCGACAAAAACATTTTCCCGCGGAATGCCAATATGCTCCGCCAAGTTGGCGTGCGCCTGCAAGAGAAAACGATTGCCGTGGATGGGGATGACGTATTTTGGTTTGGTGAGACGGATCATCAGTTTCAGATCTTCCTGTTTGGCGTGGCCGCCGGCGTGAATATCCATGTGCGCGTAATGGATGACGCGCGCGCCTTTGCGCACCAGCGTGTCTTTCAAGGATTGCACGGTGCGTTCATTTCCCGGAATGACCTAGGAAGAAAAAACCACGGTGTCGCCTTCTTTAAGTTCCACAAAGCGATGCTCGGCGTTGGCGATGCGCATCAAAACTGCGTTTTTTTCTCCCTGCGCGCCGGTGCACATCAGAATCAATTTTTCCGGCGGCAGTTTGTGCCAATCGCCCTCTTCAATAATCGTGCCGGGTTGATAATGGAGATACCCGAGCTGGTGCGCCAGTTCAATGTTGGCGTTCATACTGCGGCCTTCAATTAAAACTTTGCGGCCGTGTTTTTCCGCGGACTCCAAAATCAGTTGGGCTCGGGTGAGGAGAGAAGAAAAGGTCGCGATGATAATTCTCCCCGGGGCGTTGGCGATAATTTTTTCTAATTCTTCGCCGACGGTGCGTTCGGAAATTTGGTGTCCCGGCGATTCGGCGTTGGTGGAGTCAGACATCAAAGCTAAAACGCCCTTGGCGCCAAAAAGCGCGATCCGGTTCAGATCCGCCGGTTCATCGTTGACCGGCGTGTAATCAAATTTGAAGTCGCCGGTGATGAGAATCGTGCCGACCGGCGTATGCAGAGCGGCGCCGAAAGCGTCCGAGATGTTGTGATTGATGTGGAACGGTTCAAAAATAAAGTTCGCGCCCAAATTAAAACGCGCGTCGGCGTGCTCCACCGTCACAAAATTAATTTTTGGATTGCGCGGGAACTCCTCCACCCGTTTGCGGATAATGCCGGCGGTCAAGGGCGCGGTGTAGAGCGGGGGATTGCCGAGTTTGTCCATCAAATAAGGAATGCCGCCAATGTGATCCATGTGTCCGTGCGTGACAATCAGAGCGCGGATATTTTTTAATTTGTCTTTGAGCGCTTCCACGTTGGGAATAATGAAATCAATGCCGGGCATGTCTTCTTCCGGAAACATCAGTCCCAAATCCACCACGACAATATCATTGCCCATTTCAAAAACCGTGCAGTTGCGGCCGATTTCTTCCAAACCGCCCAAAGCATAGACGCGCAGTTTTTCCCCATTGGCGCGCGGCGCGAGTTCGGAAAGCACGCCGATGTTTTCCGTTTTCGTGGCCAGCCGTCCAAGCGGTGTGGGCCGCGCCACTATAATTGATTTTTGTCCGCGATCAAATTTTTGACGTCCGTCAAATTTTTGTCCGCGATCAAAACGGCGGCCATCGTGGCGCTGGCTGTACGGTGCGCCTCCGGATGGTTGCACGCTTTGCGGCGTACGCGAAACCGGCGCGCTTGGTGATTGCGACGCGCCGCTGATTGGGCCGCTAGGCGGCCGATGCCGTCGCGGGCGACGGCGGTCTTGATTTATTTTTGGTGTCATATTTTGTTCAAATTAAAAAATGTTTTATGTTTTATGTTGTTTGTTATCTGTCTTGGTGGGCGAGGAGAGACTTGAACTCTCATGGGATTGCTCCCGCTAGGCCCTGAACCTAGTGCGTCTACCAGTTCCGCCACTCGCCCCTACTTCCATTTACTCCCCGTCTTCTCATACCACGCCTCCACATTCTGAAATCGTTCCGCCGGCACGGCCACGTTTTGAACTTTGACACCGTTCACCCGATCGCGAACCAGATACGTGAACTGCGGACTCACCAGGAAAATTGCCGGCAAGTCATCAACAATTTTCTTTTGGGCGTCAACGTATTTTTGCGTACGCGCTACGGTGCTGGTGGAGATACGCGCTTCTTCCAAAAGTTTATCAACTTCACGATTCACATAACCCGTCAGATTAAAACCCGGATCATCAATTTGTGACGAGTGCCAGAACGGAAAAAGATCTGGTTCGTGTCCGAGCGCTTCGCCGTAGATCAGAACTTCAAAGTCGCGTTTGCGCAGGACATCCCGCGCTATCCGGCTTGGTTCCACAATCCGCAAAACCGTTTGCACGCCTAACTGTTCCCACATTTCTGCCACCATTTTCGTCACACGGATATTGTCAGCGGTGTTGCTGGTGGTGATGGTGAGGGTGAGCGGCGTTTTGTTTTTTTTCAGGAAGATGGTTTGCGACGCCGCAATTTCCTGTTTCAGCTGTTCATCAACGGCCGCGCGAATTGTGTCTGTCGTTGAGCCATTTGGGATACTGACGTTCAAACCATTATTCGTGTCGGCGCCGTTGGCCGTTGAGGTTGTGACTTCCGCTTGATATTGCTTGATGAGTTCTTCGCGCCGCAAGTTCAGAAAATCTTCACGACTGATTTTTCCCCATTTGGCATCAGCGAGCAATTTTTCTGCCGCCGCCAAATCAAACGATGGCGCCGCAATTTCTGAAGAATATCCGGCGAGCCCCGGGGCAATCGGTCCGGCCAACACCACGGCCGCATCCTGCAAACCTTCGTGCACCAAACGCTGGCGGTCAATCGCGGAGGCCAAAGCCCGCCGTAAATTTTTATCCTTCAAAAGTTCATTGCCTTTGCCGTTTAAGAACGCGGCCGTATATTGAGGAAGCGGGACACTATAACTCTTGACATCCTTTTTTGTCAAGCGTTCACGATTTTCCGCCGTCACATAAGTGAAACCATCAACGCGCTTGCTCATAAATTCTTCTTCGGCCGCGCTCACATCCGTCACGTATTTGAAGCTGACGCCTTCAATAAATGTTGGCCGGTAAAAATCCGGGGAACGGTTGAGGGTGTAACTTTGTATTGCGCCCAAGGAATCTTTGGTGAAGGACGCAAACTTGTAAGGACCGGTTCCGATAGGTTTCACATTGGCTTGCGCCAAGCGGATGTTGGTTGGCTGAACCGCGGCCCAGATGTGCTCCGGCAAAATGCCAACGGTAAGCGCCTGGGCAAAAGCGGCGAACGGCGTTTCCAAAGTGAACGCCAAAGCGCGATCATCAAGCTTGGTGACGTTCACATTTTGAAAGGCAAAGCGCCAGGGGCTCTGTGCTACCGGATCTTTGATCGTTTCCAAGGTGAACACCACGTCGTCAACGGAAAATTTTTCTCCATCGTGCCACTTGATGCCATCGCGCAATTTGAAAGTGTACGTTTTTCCATCATCACTCACTGACCACGATTCCGCCAAATCACCGACCAGTTTTCCTTCACCATCAAGGCGGAGCAATCCGGAGTAAACCAATTTCACGATATCGGCATCGGCGGGATTCGTTTGCGAGAAAATGGGATTGGGGAGAATGGGCTGGCCGACGATCGCTTCACGGAATTCTCCGCCCACTGTCGGCACGGTTACGCGCCGCACGCTGTAAAGCCGCCAGCCGAGGGTGAGGAGGCCAATCGTGAGCAAGATGGTCCAGAGCGCCATCATTTTTTTCTCTCGGGCGTCCAAAAAATTTCCGAGATACTTGAGTTGCTTCCAGGCTGGCCATTTTTGCGGCGTGGCTTGGCGCATCAAATTGGTATCCAGTTTTTTGAAGCGATGAAAGAACTTTTTTGATCCTTCTTCACCGGACGAATCGCGCATAACGGATCAGATGCCGTAAGTTTTATGATTGAGATGCCGTCAGACGCCGCGCACAACGCTCCAGAGAGCGACGCCGAAGAAAAGAATGGCCAAGACAATGGTGGCGCGGAAAATAATTTTTTCAGCGCCGCGTTTGGTGGAGTAGACGTTGCTGGAACCGCCAAAAGCGGCGCCGAGTCCCGCGCCTTTTTGCTGGATGAGAATGCAAGCGGTCAAGAGCACAGCCAAGACAATTTGGAGGACATTCAAAAACATTGACACAGGATAATATGAAGAGATTGCACGTTGAGGAAGATGATACCACGATAGGAATTCTTTGTCAAACAAGGTGGAAAGAATGTAGAATGTGGAATGTAGAATGTAGAATTAAAAAACGAATTCCACATTCCATATTCTTCCTATGCACCGCGCGCGCATTTTTATTTGGCGTATTTTGACGCCGATTTTCCCCCATCTTCGCGACACCCTGATTTTTTTGCATCTCATTCATCATGAAACCGGGCGTCAGAATTTCCATTTAGGATGGCTGACCGCCGGGCGGACGGTTGAAGGATTGCTCGCACATTTGCGGACGCATGATTTTGATCAGCACTTTTTGGCTTGGGTTGATGAGGATGAAGTTGTTGGCGTCAGAAAATTGTGTCCGCCGGAGTTTCAGTATCATCTGCGCGTCTATAAGGATGGAGAGATTCGCGGACATTTTGAAGTAACGCCGGAAGCGCACGCCCTTGATCATTTTTTGGATCGCGGTTTTGAACCGCGCCATGAGGATTTTTTATATTTTCTTGGGGATTGGATTTGTGGGGACAGTTCTAAAGGGGACACTTCTAAAATAAATTAACCCAACCCAACCCCTAAATAGTTATGATGGTGCTGGTTTATTTAGAAGTGTCCCCTTTAGAACTGTCCCCAAACACAAAATCCCAGACCGCGCCGGCGGCGTCGCGCGGCTGGCCAACCATGGGAAAGTGATGAAGATCAATGAAAGGTAAACTGTTGCATTCAATGACGCCGCATTTTTTTTGCGCCCGCCAAGAGCGGCTGGCATCTTCAATGATAAAATCAATGCCGACAAACGGATAATCCAAAAAAGCGGCAATTTTTTCAAAAAGTTCAAGATTGTCCGGATGCACGATGTCCGTCAGATCCGTATTTGATCCGCCGGAGGAGCGTCCGATTTTTGTTCCGAGTTCCACCATACAACCGGCCGACGGCACATCATTCCATGAAAGATTTTGCCGCGCCAATTCTTGTTCCGTTTCTTCACCAAACTCTATTTTATGAAAAACACCTTGATGTCTTTCCGG
>JACTTX010000008.1 GCA_015661005.1 Candidatus Magasanikiibacteriota bacterium | reverse complement strand
AAAATTTTCACGGGAAGATTTATTACCGATCTTTCAGCGTTTTGAATTCACCTCACTTTTGAAACGTTTGCCGGAAATTGTTGAGGACGCGCCGAAAGTTATGCGCACAGCACGGAAATTGATTGCGGCCGTGCGTGAATTCGGCGCGGATGACGTTGTGAAAATTTTTGCCGACGCTGATCAAGTGGCCGTGATTCCGTCCGTGGTTGGTCGGCCGTGGAACGGGGTGTTTCATGGGCTGGCTTTGGCCGTTTCCAAAAATGGCGCTGTTCACGAGGCCGGTTTTGTTCGCGGGGCTTCAGCAAAAGTGTTTAAGGCCCTTAAAAATTTTAAAGGCGAGTTGATTGGCCATGATTTGAAATCATTGATTGCTTGGACGCCCTGTGACGGCGCCGAGTGGAACGTTAAACTTTTTGACACGATGATCGCGTCATATTTACTGCATCCGGGAACGCGAACGCATGATTTACGGAGCATTCTCTTGCAAGTTTTGGGCGTGGAGTCGGCCACGTCCATAGAAGAAAAACAGCCGGGATTATTCGGACCGGATTTTAAGGCGGTCGCCATTGATGCCCAACATCTTTTGACGGTTGCGGAAAATTTTCGGGCGGAGTTGGAAGATAAATCTTTGGCGCATCTTTTTGATGAAATTGAAATGCCTTTGACGGCCGTGTTGGCGCAAATGGAAAAATGGGGTGTGGCGCTGGATACGCCACGGCTCAATAAATTATCCGGTGAGTCGGTTTTACGGATTGAGGAGATTGCCGCAAAAATGTATAAGTATGCTGGCGGCGAGTTCAATATTGCCTCACCTCTTCAATTACGAGACATCTTATATGAGAAGTTGGGGCTTGGTCGGATGAGTCAGGGAAAGATGATAGTGAAAAAAGGGAAAACCGGTTTGTCCACGGCCGCTTCCGAACTGGAAAAATTGCGCGGCGAGCATCCGATTATTGAGCTTCTTGAGGAACATCGTGAACTTTCCAAATTGCAGAGCACGTACTTGGAAGTTCTGCCGGGTTTGGTTGATAAAAAAACCGGTCGCGTTCACACCTCTTTCAATCAAGCGGTCACGGCCACCGGACGGCTCTCTTCATCTGATCCGAATCTCCAAAATATTCCGGTGCGGACGGAATTGGGGCGGGCGGTGCGGACGGCGTTTGTCGCCACGCGCGGTTATGATTTGTTGAGCGCCGATTATTCGCAGATTGAATTGCGGATTGCGGCGTCGCTTTCTAATGATGAAAAAATGATTGCGATTTTCAAAGAAGGTGAAGATATTCACAAACGCACGGCCGCGGAAATAAATGGCGTGCCTTTAAATCAGGTGACCAAAGAGATGCGTTATGGCGCCAAAGAAATAAATTTTGGCGTGCTTTATGGAATGGGTGTTTTTGGTTTGGCATCGCGCACCGGAATAACTCATGACGAGGCGCGATCTTTCATTGAAAAATATTTTGCCACCTTTCCTGGATTGCAGAGATACATTGTGGAAACCAAAGCGCTGGCGGAACAGTTGGGATATGTGGAGACAATGTTCGGGCGGCGGCGCTACATTCCGGAGATGAAAAGCGCCAATGTGCAAATGCGCAACGCCGGTGAGCGGATGGCGGTCAACCACCCCATTCAAGGCACGGCCGCGGATATGATTAAGATGGCCATGATTGCCGTGGCGCGTTATATTTTGAAAACGCACGGAGACGGCGAGGACGCGCCGGTAAAAATGATTTTGCAAGTGCACGATGAGTTGATTTTTGAAGTCAAGCACGGATTGACCAAGGAGTTGGCGGCCGCTGTTCGCAGGATAATGAGCGGCGTGGTAAAGTTGAAAGTGCCGATGGTGGTGAATGTGAGCGTGGGCAGTAATTGGGGTGAGTTGGAAGAACTATCGGAACATGATTAGTGACCAGACAGTACTGTCTGGTCACAAGACATTATGCAATTTTTACTTTACGGCGCCGACACTTTTAGATCGCGCGAATATCTCCGCAAACTCACGGAGAAGTTTCATATTGAACGCGATCCGCAAAATTTGAACATTGTAACCGTGCAAGCGGCGGAGGCGCCGGAGCGCGTCATTGATGAGCTCGCGGCCGCGCCGTTTTTGGCGGAAAAGCGAATGGTGATTGTTAAAAACGCCTTTGCGCCAAAAAGTCCCAAGGCAAAAAATTTGTCAGCGGAGGCCATGGGCGCGTTGGATGCCATGGCCGATTTTTTTTCCAAGCCGCATGAACACTTGGTGGCGATTTTTTGGGAAGGCGCGGGGAAATTATCGGTTCATCCTTTAGCCGACCGGCTTCTCAAAGAATCGTTCACGCAGAAATTTGATCCGCTGGACGGCGTGCGTCTCGTGTCTTGGATTCAGGCGGCTGTGCAATTGCGGGGAGCGGCAATTTCACCGGCTGTTGCCGGGCAGTTAGCGGAAATTGTCGGCAATGATTTGTATGCGCTTGATCACGCGCTGAATCAGTTGTGCGCCGCGGCGCAGGCGGTTAACGCCGGACATATCATTACCACGGAGTTGGTAAATAAATTTGCGCCGGCATCTTTGGAAGCAACAATTTTTGAAGTCGTTGACGCGATTATTGCCCGTCAGCCGCAAGCGGCGTACAAAAAATTTCACGCTCTTTGGGAAGTTGATCCGGATCCGGCGTTCATCTTGAGTGTTTTGGAAAAACAATTGCGCATTTTACTTTCACTCCATGAATATCAAAAGATTCATCCCGGCAGTTCACAAAAACAAATCGCCGATGAATTCGGCGAGCATCCTTTTGTCATCAAAAAATCGTTGGTGGTTTTGTCGCGCTTGCCAGCGGTTAAACTTTTGGCCTGGCATCGCGGGCTCATTGATATTGATCGCAAAATTAAAACCGGCGTTGTGACGCCGGTTCCGCTCTTTGATCGTTTTATTGCTTGGAGCGCAACTTCTTAATTATTTAATTTTGAGCGCGGCCGCGGCTAATCGTGATTTTATGCGGCCCGCGTTGTTCTTGGTCAGAACTTTTTTTTGCGCGGCTTTATCAAGGGCCTGTTGGAGTGAGGACAAAAGTTCTTTTAATTTTCCACTGTCTTTGGCGGTGAGCGCTTTTCGAAAGGCGCGGCGCAGAGCGACGAGCTTGGCACGTGCCGCGTTGTTAACAACAGTCCGTTTTTCCGTCTGACGAAGGGCTTTGATTGCGGCGTGTTTGATGGGCATAAAGGGTTAGAATATAGAATTTGAAAGATTGTGTGGCGGCCGTAATGCTTAAATGGCGTTCTTGTCTTGTGTTGAATAGTTACTGGCAAATGTCGTGTTGCTTAGAACAAGAACGACATTTGCGAGTAACTATTCAACAATACACGCCATTTGCGCATTACTGCCGCCACACTATATTCCACATTCCACATTCTATATTCATTAAGAATTCGCGTCAAGGATATCTTCCGGCGGCGCGGCGGGGAGCGCGCCTTCCTGCGGCGCGGTCACTTGCGTCAAATGCGTTTCAAATTTATCCAACCGTTTTTCCGTATCGTCAAAAGCGTTCTTGGCGTGCGTCAGGTGCTTCCCGACCAAATGATAATCGACGGAAAATTTTTCAAACTCCAAGCGCAGTTTTCCGAGGGTCGCCAAAATTTCCTGCGCGCTTTTTTCAATCTGCATGCCGCGCAGACCAAGCAGGATCGTTTGCAGATAAACATAAAAGGAATTCGGTGAAACCGGAATGACGCGATGCCCGTGCGCGTAGTTAATTAAATTATTGTCCTCGCGCTCTTTGATCACCGTTTCGTAATAAACATTTTCTGCCGGAATATACATGAGCGCAATTTGGAGCGTGCCTTCATCAGGTAGAATATATAGTTTGGCGATCTTATCAATGTGTTTCTTGACATCGCTCACAAAGGCGCGTTGAGCAAGATGTTTTTCATTATCATTACTGCTCTCAATCATTTTTTTAAAATTTTCCAACGGAAATTTCGCGTCAACCGGAACCAATGAATCGCGGAATTTTATAACGGCGTCCACGATTTCACCGGACTTGAAACGGTGTTGCAAAGCGTAATGTTCCGGCGGCAAAATTTGCGAGAGCAAATCACCCAAAAAAAATTCACCGAGCGTGCCGCGCAATTTTGGCGAACGAAGAATTTCTTGGAGTGATGCAATATCCTTGCCGACATCATAGATCCGCCGATTGGCTTCATGCAATTCGGCCAGTTTGGCGGTAACAACGGAATATGATTTTGCCGCCGTATCCAACCGCTCGCCGACCGTGGCGTTGGCGTTCTGGATCACCTCCATATTTTCCTTAAGGCGCGAATTGACCTGCTCCGTGACATGGCGGAGCTGGTCCATCATTGTTTTGGAAACCTGCGTCAAGTTGGCGTTCATCTGTTGCGAAAGGGACTCAACCTGCTTTTGGATAATAAGCAGAGATTGATCGTTTGATGATTTGGCGGGCATTCCTTGAATTTTGCGGTAAAACACGTATACTATGCCCAACGCGATTAAACCCGTGGCGATACTCACGACTGTGGATATTGTGTTCATAACTTGTGCGTAAATGGGGTAGTTCAGCCGATAGGCAAGTATAGCACAGCGGCTGGGTATTCCAAATGTTAGTCAATAATGTTTTGCGACGCTCAAAATGACTGGATTTATTGATAACTAACGTTCTGCGATGTGGGAGAGTTGTGTGAGGAACAAATTGTACGAGATATTTGTTCTCATGTAACATCCTAACCAGATCATGAATTCGCTCCCGTAGCTCAATTGGATAGAGCTCTGGCGTCCTAAGCCGGAAATGGGGGTTCAACTCCCTCCGGGGGCACCACTCGTCCATCACTTAGACGAAGCCGTTACACATATATCGGGATTTATCTTCGTTCGCTCGTGCCCTGTACGTCTTCGGCCGCTTCGCGGCCTCGCCATACTGTGCCTCCTCGCTCGGAAATGAGAATGTTTACATTCTCATTTCTCTCACTCGTCGGGCCCGTAGCTCATCTGGTAGAGCGCGGCATTCGCATTGCCGAGGTAAGGGGTTCGAGTCCCCTCGGGTCCACCAAAGAAGTATCCCAATCAAAAGATGGGGATACTTCTTTTTTTGTATAGAGTAGTATATACAAACGCGTTAAAAAGTTTGATCAATCAATTTTTCTTTCGGGAGTTCTCATAGAACGGCGAAGTACGAACGACAATTTATGATTTTGTTTTTTTCCATATAAATTGGCCTAATTTTGTGTCGCTAAATAAAATGATAATAATACCGCAGTTGTGCACATGTTATGCACATAATGACACTTTACTGTATAATGTTAATAATCGCGATTATGAAAAAGAGTTTTCTGCGTAAAAATTTTGAGCAGATTATTTTAGTAACGTTGTTACTTTTATATCCGGCGAAACTTTTTGCGTCGGTCATGAGTTCCACTAACTTTGCGATCTACGTTGATACGGTTTCCGTTGGTGGATTGCGTAGCACATCCACCAACTTTGGGCTTTTTGATAATCTGGCCGACGTTGGTGGTTCACCAACTTCAAGCACCAGCACCTCCTATCGTGTGGATTCCGGATTTATTGCCTCTTCACCGGACCCATCAATCACCGCCAACCTTTCCACATCAAATATTTCTCTGGGCACTTTATCAGACAGCGCTGTTAGAACCGACAGTCACACTATCACGGTGACAACCAATAGCCCAACTGGGTACACCACCACCATGACGACCGACGGAAATTTGCGCGATTGTTGCGGCCATAATATTACCGGAGTCGGTGACGGGAGTGTCTCTGCTGGTTCCAATGAATACGGCATTCGCACCTCCGGTTCTGAAGGACAGCAAAATTCGTCGGACATCGCGCCGTCGGCCAGCGGATTTGTGATCGCGTCCGCGAGCGGTCCCATTACTTCCTCACAGACGACGATCACTTTTAAAGCGGCAATGGCCAGCGCCGGTCTCACCCCCGGATCTTATTCGCAATCCGTAACTTATACCACGGTCGGAAATTTCTGATATGAAAACAGGACCGATCGTCGCCGCTCATATAAAGATGATTAGAGCTTGTTTAATTTTTTTTGTTTTCGTGGCCGTTATATTTTTTTCGCGGCCAGTTTATGCTCTAACCATCACACCGGTTGTCGTGCGGCGGGACGTGAAACCTGGAGAGGTATTCATGGTGTCGCTTCAGGTCCGTAATGATTTGAATGTCAGTGTCTCACTTTCCTCCGAGATCAAATCCATTTCACAATCACCATCAACAAACAGTGTCGTCATTTTTTCCGACACACCAAGTTTCCATTCAGCCATCTCGTGGATTAAATCGCCAAAGGATGGAATTATTTTGGAGCCGGGGAAAACAATCCCCTATCCCTTGTCAGTGCGCGTGCCGACGGCGGCGGAACCCGGTGGATGGAGCGCGGCGGCGCTTGTTTCGCCTAAGCCGCTCATTGCCACCTCGGAGGGCGCCATTCAAGTGCAGGAAAAAATCGCCACGGTTTTACTTTTCAGTGTGCCGGGGGAGGTAGTCGTGCAGGAAAGAATAAAATCATTCACGACCGACAAATCTTGGTACATGAATTTACCGGTTAAATTCTCACTGGACTATCTGAATAATGGAACGGTTCACACCACACCAATGACCATGATCACGATTCGCAATTGGCGCGGCAAAATTGTGAGCGAAATCCCCGTGAACCAAGAATTACGGACGGTCCTTCCAAAAAACGAACGCGTCTTTATAGCCAGTTGGCGCATGCCTTTTGCCAATGACGCGTTTGGACTCATCAAAACCTTGCTTGTCATCCCGCCGGCATGGGGAAAGATGACGGCCAGTGTCACGGTTGGACCATCTGTTGATTCGCAAACCGCAACTTTAACTTTCTGGCTCATTCCGATTGTGCCTATTGTCATCGCGCTTTTTATAATTTTTATTCTATTACTCTGGTATCGGCGGGCGCTTATGCGTCTTCGACAGAGCGCGCCCGCAGAGAAAGATTCTGAAAGATAAGTCATTGTTATGCATCGTTTAGTCATCATCATTTTCATCGTCTTCACCATCGCGGTCGTTTCAGTTGAGCGTGTTTTGGCTATTAGCTATTCAACTTCCACTGGAGGTGTATCCGTGCAAGCCGAAGTGCCTTCATCGGCAAGTCTGCCGCCGCCTCCACCACCGGAACCACCACCGCCTCCACCAACAATTCCAGATACAACTATCGTGAGCGGCCCAGCGGCAACAACCAATGTGACAACCGCCACGTTCACGTTCACCGCAACGGTAAGCGCCTCTTTTCAATGTGTCCTTGATAGCGGAAATTATACTGATTGCACCTCACCACAAATATATTCCAACCTGACGCAAGGCGGTCACACGTTTCAAGTTCGTGCTGTGAATCAAGCCGGCGCTGATCCCTCACCGGCTTTGAGCACTTGGACAATAGACAGTGTTGCGCCAACTATCAGCAACATCAATGTTTTTCCCGGACAGCGTAACGCGATTATCACTTGGGCCACCAATGAGCCAGCAAATTCGGCGATTGATTTTGGTATTCTGCCGACTTATGGTTCCATTGTCACGGACGGGACATTTAACGGCATCCATTCACTGACCGCCAATAATCTGATACCGGCGGCAATTTATAATTTTCGCGTTCGTTCAACGGACGCCGCCGGCAATCAAGCAACAAGCGCTAACGGACAATTTACAACTGCTCCCGACAGTGTGCCGCCGGCCAATGTTTCTGACCTCACGATTATTGAGCAGAACGGGGCGGTGAATTTGTCGTGGGATAATCCGAGTGATGTGGATTTTAATGGAACCATGATTCGCCGCCGCACCGATATTTATCCGCAGAATCCGCAAGATGGCACGGCGGTAGCAACGTCAGGATTTGCCATCAACAACGTGACTGATCAAAATGTTGCCGTCGGCGCCACCTACTATTACGCGGTTTTTTCTTTTGACACTTGGCAGAATTTTGCTTCCGGCGCGATTGGACAAATTACTTTGAGCGGCGCGCCACCTCCACCTCCACCTCCACCTCCACCAGAGCAACCACCTCCGCCTCCACCAGAACAGCCGCCAGCCCAGCCACCGCCGCCTCCGGCAGAGCAACCACCTAGTGCGCCTGCTCCGGCGCCAGCCGAGCAACCCGGTGCGCCAGCGCCGCCAGCCGCGCTACCCGAAGGAGTGCCTTCCGCTCCACCAGCTCCACCGCCAGTTGAAGTGCCGCTAATAACGGCCGCGCCGGAGATCAGAATGTCTCTTGGTGATTTTCTTTTTTACACCGCTCGCGGTTCAATCAATCTTCCGCTTGAACGCGCTACCGTAACGACGCTCGCTGGCCAGACGCTCGCCATCCAAATCGCGAACGGCAAACTTCCGGATAAAGAAAAAAAATTATTTGCCGCGAACATTGGTTCAGCGTCGTATCTTTTTGCCTATCGAGAAAATCGTGGCGTCTGGAGCGCCGAGGCAAACGTTCCATCACAATCCGGCAGTTACGACGGCACGATTATCATTGAATACCAAGACGGCACGAGTGATGTCTTGAACTTGACGGTCATCAGTAGCCCGCGCGGGATTATTTTTTCCACCAAAGACAATGTTGAGCAGGGAATCGGCGGCGCAACCGTCATCCTGCTCCAAAATGGCGCGCCCTTTGATACTGCAAGATTTTTTGAAGACAATCCGGCGCTGGCGGCGCCATCGGGCGCCTACGGTTTTGTTGTGCCGAATGGCGTCTATTCTGTGCGGGCGGAAGCCAAAGGATTTTTGACGCGCGAGACGGCGGCTTTTGGCATCGCGAATTTTATTGTGAACCGAAGTTTTGAACTCATTGCTGTGCCGCCAAAAATTTCCGAAGTCATCAAATCGGAAGCGACCATTGTGGCGAATGTGGCGGCGGCGGGCAAAGCGATGCAAGCTCAAGTGACTGCGGCCACGCAAGTGGCGGTTCAGGCCGTGCAGGTTTTTACGCAGAATCCGGAGGTGCAGAAGCAGACGGAAAATGTGGTCGCGCCGGTGGCCGTGGGTATTGCCGTGGTGAATGTTGGCACCGCTCTTCAGCTCGGCACACTCATTCCCTATCTGCAATTTCTTTTCACCCAACCACTGGCTGTTCTTTTTCGCCGCAAGCGTCGTGAGTTTGGCATGGTCTATCATGCCATCACTAAACTGCCGGTTGATCTGGCGATCGTTCGTTTGCTTGACGCTCAAAGCGGTCGCGTTCAGCAATCACGAGTGACCGACAAGGGCGGACGTTATGCTTTTATTGCCAAGCCCGGCGTCTACCGCTTGGAAGTGACAAAAAACGGTTTCGCTTTTCCGACAAAAATTCTCTCCGGTCTCAAAGAGGACAAAGGTTTGACCGAGCTCTATCACGGTGAGCCAATTAACGTGACCGCCGAAGGGGCCATCATTACCGCGAACATTCCGCTTGATCCGGTCGGTGAAGTTATTCCTATTAGGAAAATTTTGTTTGAGCGCACCATGAGTAAAGTCCGCAATGGCGTTGGTTTGGCTGGCATTGTACTCACAACCGGCGCTTTGGTTATTGTCCCGCAAGTAAAAATCGCGATCATGTTGGCCGTACATGTGGCGCTTTATTTTTTGTTCCGACGGCTGGCGCATCCGGCGCCACCAAAATCTTGGGGCATTGTTTATAATGCCGCCAGTCGTGATCCCATTAAAACAGCGGTCGCCCGGATTTTTGACGTGCAGTACAACAAACTTTTGGAGACACAAGTGACGGACGCTCGCGGGCGTTACTCTTTTTTGGTCGGTCAGAATAAGTATTATGTAATTTTTGAGAAGCCGGGTTTTGAGCGCAAAATTTCGGACACGATTGACTATGAGCAGTCCAAAGGTCCGGCGATTGTGGCCATTGATATGCCGCTAAAGGTCGGCGAGCTTGGTGTGTTAGCGCCTTCGCTGGTGGCGGTAGCGGCGGCGCCGGAGAAAGAGACCTCGGATTCGGAGTGGGGATGAAGGGGAATAGAGACTGGAAGCTGGAGACTGGCGAATAAAAGGGTGCAAATGGCGTTCTTGTTCTAAGCAACACGACATTTGCACCCTTTTATTCGCCAGTCACTGTAGCATTCTTGTTCCATGCAGCACGACTCACTTTTTATCCACACATCCACATTTTCGCCGCGACGGCGGCTCTGAATCGCGCTATAATAAGGTAAAGGAGAAAAGCCAATTCTCATGCGTTGGCCTGTGCGAGGAAATTTAGTTTCGTCGCTCTTTTTTCCCATATCCATATGGGCCGGTGTTTTAATTTTCACCGGCTTTTTATTTTTCTGGAACATTGCGCCGGTATCCGCTTTTGATTCGCTCATTACTTACCAAGGAAAATTGTTGAATTCATCCGGCAACACCGTTTCTGACGGCACCTATTATTTTAAGTACACCATCTACGACGCCTCTTCCGGCGGCACTTGTAAATACACGGCCGCCGGATCTTGCACAACACCAACATCAACGGCTGTCACCGTGAGTGGCGGAATTTTTTCAACCAATTTTGGCGCCGGTTCTTTGAATGGCTTTGATTCCCAGATTTTCGGCAGTGGATCACTTTATCTGGGTGTCACGGTTTGTACGGGCCCGGGCTCGGGTTGTGATTCGGAAATGTCGCCGCGCAAACAAATTGGCGCCGCGCCGTATGCTTATAATGCTGATCGTTTATCCATCACCACTTCCACGGCCGGCGCCACAGCCATCGCGCCTCTTTCTAATAACACTTACGATTTGGGCACAACTTCCACGGCCTTGAAATGGCGTTACGGAAATTTTGGCACAGCAATTTTGGTCGGGAGTGGGACAGTCACAAGCACACTGGATATTTCCTCGCTCACTTTTGCCGGTAGCGCCACCAGCACGATTGTTGGCGTGCCGGGCGCTGACGCCGCCGGAAACGCCGCCATTGTTCTGCGTTCAAACGTCGCCATTTCCGGCGCTGATTTGATCCGCATCGTTGAAGGATCCGACCCGTCAACTAACATTCGTTTCATCATTGACAATGCTGGCAATGTTGGTGTCTCGTCATCTACCCCGGGCCGCACCCTTGATGTTGGCGGTTCCTTTATGGTTGCCGGAAATACCATTCTTGGCGACTCGGCATCAGCTGACACCCTGACCATTAATGCCGCTACTTCTCTTTTCGGCAATTTCAATCCCGGAACCAACAACACCTATGACCTTGGCAACACATCCACGCCATTAAAGTGGCGTTACGGAAGTTTTGGCACTGCGGTTTTGGTGGGAAACGGAACGGCAACGAGTACCGTGAATCCAAACACAGTGGTCGTTTGGGATAGCACTTTTGTTGGCACACCCTCAACAACTTTGAGCGGCGGCGGATTGTCTATTGCCTCGCAAGGCGGGGCAAGTATCTCCGCCTCCGGACAAAATCTGGATGGCACGGACATTGATTTAGCGCTTTCTGCCACTCGTAATGTGTTGATTGGCGGTTATGGTCTGGCCGTTTCCTCAAGCTATGGCTCGGCCGGTGTTGGTTTGGGAGTCAGTGATTATTTCCGTTCCTACGGTGACAATTATTTGGGAGACGCCACCACCTCGGACAAAACTTATTTCAAATCGCGAATTGGCGATTCCTTAATTCCAACAGCCAACAGCATTCTTGATCTTGGTGAGTTCGGCCGCGCTTGGCGGACCCTTTATGCTTCGGGAACAATTCGTCTGGGCACAGCGCAAGGTGAGACCATTATTTCTTCAGCCAACGGGTTTTATGTGAGTTCAACCAGCGTAACGGTGAGCAGTACGGCCACCACCACGATTGCCGGCAAAGGAAGTTCCGACAATGTCGGTAACGCCGCTATCATTTTGCGCGGAAGTGACCAAGCGAATGCCGATATTCTTCGTGTCTATACCGGCTTGAGCGCCATGTCTAACCCAGCGTCATTAATGGTCAGCGCCAATGGTTATGTTGGAGTGACTTCAGGCACGCCGGGAGCAAGACTGGCCGTCTCAACAGGAATACTTGGTGAAGTCGGGATGTCGGTAGCGGGAAATTCAGGCGCCGATATCAGTCAATGGTATGACAGTGCGAGCGCCAAAGCTGTTTATATCAATTCTTTGGGCGGCTTATTTGCTTCTTCAACTTTTCAATCCACCGGCGCCACACGTCTTTATAGCGCCCTTACCGTTGATGGCGCCACAAGTTTAGCGGTCGGCACTTTTTCCGGCAACGTGACCCATGGCGATGCCACTTCTTCCGATGTCTCTTATTTCAATTCCCGCATCGGCTCGTCACTAATTCCAACCGCCAACAATATTCTTGATATTGGTGAACCGACGCGCGCTTGGCGCGATATTTATGCTTCCGGCACCTTACGAGTTGGTTCTACATTGATCATTGATTCTGGAACGCAGACAGCCACTGGCTCATTTACCTTGTCAGCGAGCGGATTTTTTACAGCCACGAGTAGCGCCACGTCCACCATCGTCGGTCAACCCGGCGCGGATGCCGCGGGGAACGCCGCCGTGCTGATTCGGAGCAATGGCCCGGTTGGCACTGCTGATCTATTGCGTGTCGCTGAAGGGCCAGACAATATTTCAGCCGTGCGCTTTGTGATTGACAATGCTGGCAATGTTGGTATCTCTTCCTCAACCCCGGGTCGCACCTTGGACGTTGGCGGATCATTTATGGTTGCTGATAATACCATTCTCGGTGATGCCGCAACTTCCGACACTGTTGCGGTGAATGCCCGTTTTCTTACCGCTCTCGTGCCATCAACTAACGGCCAACTTGATCTCGGAATTGCCGCCACCAATTATTGGCGGACCGGTTATTTTAATATCGGCGTTACGGTCAGCGACAATCAAGCAACTTCATCGCTCGCCGCCAGCAGTTTAACCTTTTCCGGTAATAGCACCGGCACTATCCTTGGCGCGCCGGTTACGGATGGCGCTGGAAATTCGGCGTTGATTTTGCGTTCTTCAAGCGCGGTTTCCGCCGCCGACATTTTGCGAATTCAGGAAGCCACCACTGTGCGCTTTTTGATTGACAATGCCGGTAATGTCGGCATCAATTCTTCAACGCCCGGAAGATTATTAGATGTTGGCGGATCATTTATGGTCGCGGACAATACAATTCTCGGTGATGCCGAATCTTCCGACACGATCGCGGTGAATGCCCGAATTATCGGAAATATCACGCCATCAGCCAATGATACCTATGACTTGGGCGCCACTTCCACCAATAAAAAATTCCGTTATGGAAATTTTTCGGGCGCGCTCTCCGTTTCCAATGGCAATTCCACCAGCACTTTCACCACTTCCACGATTTCTTACAGCAACGCTTCTTCAACTCTTGACATTGGCTTCACGGAAGACACTACAACAATTGATACGGCGTTTCGAGTCAGCGGTCCAGCGGGCACTGGTTTTGATGAAATTCAACGTTGGAATACCGGCGGCACAGTGCGGCTCACATTGGTGGCAACGTCTACTTCGCGCGTTATGTTCCGTTCCAATATCACTGATTCGGTCGGCGCCGAAGCATACCGGTTTGACACGGTGCAAACCATTACTTCCACCACCGCCGCCACAGCTCTTGATCGTACCCTTTTTACCGTGGCTAACAACGGCACCAACAAATTTGCCATCTCCGGCGGCGGTAATGTTTACGCCACAGCCGGCTTTAACGCCAATTCCACTCAATTTGGGATTGGTGATGTTGCTGAATATGTAAATTTAGCGCCGGGTGAAGGACAGTACACGGAAGCCGGAGACGTTTTGATGGCTTCTACGGAATTATCAAATAAATATTTACGCGCCAATGAAGCAAAAACCAAAGCCGTGGCCGGTGTCGTTACGGACACCAACGCTTTCACTATCGGCGCGCCGGGCGCTGATCGCGTTCCGTTGGCCTTGGCCGGTTTTGTATCCGTAAAAGTAACTGATGAAGGCGGCGCCGTAGAACCCGGTGACATTTTGGTGGCCTCAAGTTTGCCCGGACACGCCATGCGTTATGATCCGGACAAGGATGACACATCAATGGTCGGCGTGCTCGGCGTGGCGCTGGAAAAATTCGTCTCCGGCGAAGGGAAAATCAAAGCGCTGATAAAAACCGGTTGGGTACATTCAAGAAGCGCCACCTTGGATACATTTTCTAAGAATATTGTGCAAATCGCCAATGCCACCGGAATTTCCCTGGACACCAAACCAAAAGATCAGGTGACAACCGCATCGGTGAAAACGGCAGGCGGCAGTGTGACACTCACCGGCGACACTTTGGATTTGCTCGGCGGCTCCATCGTGAATGTGAAATCAGTGAAAAGCATTGACGGTATATGGGAGATAACCGCGGACGGGCGATTCGTCACCAAAGGCACCTACGGATCAGTGGTGGATACGAGCGACGGCCCAACAACGCTTTACGCGCAACAATCGCCGGACGTGGAGTTTGTGCTTTCCGGCTCGGCGGTTTTGGTCAATGGCGCGAGCCACGTTACTTTTGACACCAAAGCCCAACAGTATATTGATCCCAATGTGCAGATTAAAGTTTCTGTCACGATGACATCGGAAAGTCCGGGTGTCTTTGTGGCGGAAAAAACAACCAGCGGTTTCACGGTTAAAGAAATGAATAGCGGCGCGAGCAGTGCCAGCTTTGATTGGGTCGCGATTGTTCGGCGCAAAGGATTTGGCCCGCCGCCGGCATTACCTTCCGCGCAAACATCCGTTGAGGCGCCGCCGGTTACAACAACCGCGGATCCTTCCGAACCAACGGCTTCAACAGATGTAACGCCGGTTTCTGTGGACACCGCTCCGTCGGAAACCGTCATCACCTCACCGGAGACCGTTACTGCAACTTCATCGCCTGATGAGGCGACGGCAACAACCGCCACTGATACCATTATTGATGCCACTACCAGCACGCCGGTCATGTAGTATTTACAGGAATGGTGGGGATTGATAAGGTATTGTCGGCATTTTGTTTTCGTTATTTGGCAACTAAGGGCCTTGTAAGCAAAGCTTGCAAACCCTCGTCGCTCGGAAATGTAAATGCTTCGCATCTCCATTTCCCTCACTCCTCGGGCCTGTAGTATAGCGGTAATACGCATCCATGGCATGGATGAGTTCGGGGTCCGACTCCCCGCAGGTCCACCACTTCAGATTTGCCGAAGAAGTTACCTCATCAAGACGGGAGCATTACCGCCAAATCAATTCAGTTGCGTTAGTTCACAAAAAGCCGGCAATGGTTGATAATGGGGTGGTTCAAATGCGCCCTATGATCATTACTTGGCTCCGGCAACATCCACTGGCAATTTTTTTTGCTATTTTGGTGTTTTTTTTGGCTCTGCGTTTGTCGGCCGCGCATTTTGTTTATCACCAAGATGAATATAAATGGGCGGAGATTGTGAATCCGGTATTTAATTTGGCGGGCCAAAGCGTTCATCCGCCTCTTCCGGAATTTCTTTTTTCCGTCTTTGGCAAGTTTTTTGGTTATGAGAATTTACGCTTTTTGGTGATTGCTTTTGGCGCCGTTAATCTTCTGCTCATCTTTACTCTTTTGAAACGTCGCTTCGGTCTTTTTGCCGCCGCGCTCGGTTCGGCGTTCTACACAATTTCCGTTTATGCCGTCTTGGCCTCGCTCCAGATTGACATTGACGGCTCACTTCTTCCTTTTTTTATTCTGCTCTCGCTTTATTTTTTTGAAAACGCGATAGCCGAGTCAAAAAAACACGCCGTTTTATGGTGGGGCCTTTTTGTCATGGCAATGGTTTTTGGTTTTCTTACGAAATTAAGTTTCATTCTTTGGGCGTTGGCGCTTCTTTGGTGGCAGAGAGCGCACTTTCGGCGTTTTGTCAGTCGACGAATGATTTTGCTATCGCTCACCGCCATTGTTGGCGCTGTAGCTTTAGCGGCCTCGGCAATTGTTGCTTTTCATTATCTTTTCAAGTTTGACATAGCCCGCGTTTTTGAATATGCGCGTTCTTTTCATTTTCTGAATTTTGGCACGCGAAATTATTTTCAGTTGATCGTGTTGGTTACCAAGTCCGTGGTGCTTTTCTCACCGCTCTTTGCGGCGTTGGTTGTAATGGTCTTGACGGACAGAGAGACGCGCCGCGCCGCCACGCTTTGGACTTCCTACGCCGTTTTCAATCTGATTTTTTATCTCGTGCTTTTTGATTTCAGCGACCGAACCATTGAACGCTACTTTATGGTTTTCATCATTCCGGCCATCTTTATTTTTGCCCCTTGGCTCGCTAAACATCTTCGTGAATATTTAATAGTTTTGAAGTCCCGCGATTTCTTTTGGGCCACGGTTTTTTCTCTCTTGGCGGCGGCGATCATTTTTGGAGTCAGTGCGCGCCTGCCATACAAAATTTTACCGTTGAATCCAAAAATCGCCTACGTCACGGCTCTGCGACATTTTGATTTTTCTTTTTTACTGCCGATCACGAGCGGCTCTGGGCCGATTGGTTTTTATTTTCCGGCTCGGGAAATTTTAGCGGCTTGGATTTTGACATTGGCGGCGGTCGTGGCGTTGGCCGTTCTAAAAAAACCGCGGGCGCGTTTTTATCTCCTCACTTTTATTTTTGCCGTCGGGATTTTTTATCACGGTTTGGCGGTGCGCGAACTGCTTTTGGGAACGCGTTACGGGTCGCCGGATAAAGTTGCGCGTCAGCTTTTAACGGAAGTGGTGAACCGCCAAGACGTTCCGAAAGTTGTAACCTACAATGACGTCGGTGGTTATGAACTGGGACTTGCCAAAAAATACGAGCGACGATTTTATACGAGCCCGATGTTTCTAAATAGTAATCGCAGTAAATTTCCCGCGGCTGACGGATATTTTATGGTTTTGGATTTTCCGCAGATTGACCAAAACGGGCCATACGGTAAATACTTAAAACAATGTGGAGTGTTAGCGCGGTTTAAGAATAAAGAAATCATTGGTTTGCTTTATGATTGTCGCGCCATTAAAGGCCAGCCACTGGATTGACAGCGCCGGAGTATCGTGTTATTTTAAGACATTATGATTTCCGTGATTATTCCGGTCTACAACGAAGAGGCCTGTTTGAAAGACACCCATAACCGGCTTGTCGCCGCTTTGGAACCGCTTCAAATGGAGTGGGAATTTATTTATGTTGACGACGGAAGTTGGGACGCCAGTTGGGAAATCATCAAGGAGCTCGCGGCCGCTGACAACCGTGTGCGCGCCGTCAGTTTTTCCCGGAATTTTGGACACCAAACAGCCGTGTCCGCCGGAGTAGATTTTGCTCATGGAGACGCGGCGGTGGTGATTGACGCCGATTTGCAGGATCCGCCGGAAGTCATCCCCGAGTTTATAAAAAAATGGCGTGAAGGGTATGAAGTGGTCTACGGCGTGCGTCAAAAACGCAAAGAATCATTTTTGAAAAAAACGGCGTACGCGGCTTTTTACCGTTTTTTGAAACGAATTGCTTACATTGAGATTCCTTTGGACAGCGGGGACTTTGCTTTGATGGACAAAAAAGTTCTGGATCAACTGCGGGTCATGCCGGAACGTCATCGTTTTGTCCGCGGTTTGCGTTCTTGGATAGGTTTCCGACAGATTGGCATTCCTTATGAACGGGCGGCGCGTTTTGCCGGCGAACCAAAATACACTGTGCAAAAATTAATCAAGCTCGCCTACGACGGCATCATTTCTTTTTCATTTTTTCCTCTGCGCGTTGTAACCATCTCTGGCTTTATTGTTTCCGGCAGCGCTTTTTTTTCAATCTTTGTGGTTCTTTATTTCCGTTTATTTACTGACAAGTCAATTCCCGGATTCGCGTCGCTCGCGATCATTGTGTTATTTTTGGGCGGCGTGCAACTTTTGGGAATTGGTTTTGTTGGCGAATACATCACCAGAATTTTTGATGAAGTGAAACAGCGTCCGCGGTATATTGTCCGGGAGTTGGTGAATCCGCGTTGATATGGATGCTGATTTCAGCCGCGATTATCTTTCCGCCGAGAAGCGGCATTGGTGGTTTAGCGCGCGTCGAGAAATTTTAAAGGCCGTGGTGAAAAGTTTATTGCGCCAGCGCGGGCAAAAAAAATTCGGGAGCGCTTTGGAGATTGGTTGTTTCAGCGGCCGGAATATGCTGGCGCTCCGTGATTTGAGCGAGCATTGGGTTGGCCTAGAGCCGGATCCAAACGCCGCCGCCGAAGCGCAACGGCGTTTGAGTGACGCGGAAATTGTCACCGGTTCTTTTCCGGAATCGGCGCCAGGCGGAAAATTTGACGCCATTTTTGCGCTGGATGTTTTGGAGCATATTAAAGATGATGTCGGTGCGTTGACCAAGATCAAAGAGATGCTCACACCCGGCGGCGTTCTGCTTATCACCGTGCCAGCTTATCAATGGTTGTGGTCCGCGCAAGACACTGCTAATCATCACTTTCGCCGTTACACCCGGCCTCGTCTTTTTACGGATTTAACGGCCGCGGGTTTAACCGTCGAGTTTGATACTTACTTCAACACAATTCTTTTTCCGCCGGCGATGTTTTCACGATTAGCTTTGAAACTCAAAAAAGATACTTCTGATGAAAAATTTTGGAAGATTCCGCCTGCGTGGATAAATGCGGTTCTCCATTTTCTTTTTTCACTGGAAAAATATCTGGTCCCTTATGTCAGTTTGCCGTGGGGCCTTTCGGTTATGGCCGTTGCCAAAAATCGTGAAAAAATGTAGAATCAAAGTTCAGTTTAACTATGAAACGCGCGCTTATCACGGGCATAACCGGT
Organism: Candidatus Magasanikiibacteriota bacterium; assembly: GCA_015661005.1. Classification (GTDB taxonomy): domain Bacteria; phylum Patescibacteriota; class Patescibacteriia; order Magasanikbacterales; family JACTTX01; genus JACTTX01. The sequence continues at coordinate 4,370 of JACTTX010000008.1, read as the reverse complement.
CAGGATGGAGCTTATTTGGCCAAGCTCCTCTTGGAAAAGGGTTACAAGGTCTACGGAATGTATCGCCGTTCCAGCACACGAAATTTTTGGCGTTTGCATTATTTGGGCGTCAAAGGAGAAATTGAATTGATCTCCGGAGATTTGATTGATCAGACCTCCATTATGCAGGCGCTCATCAAGGCCGAACCGGATGAGGTTTATAATTTGGCGGCGCAAAGTTTCGTGGCTTCTTCTTTTGAAGAGCCGTTGGCCACGGCGGAGATTACCGGACTTGGCGCCATGAGAATTCTTGATTGTCTGCGCATTTTCAATCCGCAGATCCGGTTTTATCAGGCCGGCACCAGTGAAATGTTCGGCAACACGCCGGAAGTGCCGCAAAAAGAAAACACTTTAATGATGCCGGACAGTCCTTATGCCGCCGCCAAGGTCTTTGCGTATAATATCGTGCGGAATTATCGTGAGGGCTACGGGCTCTTTGCTTGTACCGGCATTCTTTTCAATCACGAATCGCCAATCCGCGGCATTGAATTTGTAACCAAAAAAATTACGGACGGCGTGGCGCGCATCAAATTGGGAATTATTCCGGGAATGTATCTGGGCAATCTTGATACCAAGCGCGATTGGGGATTTGCCGGCGATTATGTAAAAGCCATGTGGCTGATGCTTCAACAAGCGGCGCCAATGGATTATGTGATCGCTAGCGGCGAGAGTCATTCGGTCCGAGAATTTGCGGAAAAGGCCTTTGCCATTGCCGGATTAAATTGGGAACAATATGTCAAAGTTGATCAGAAATTTTTTCGGCCGCGGGATATTATGGAATTGCGCGGGGATTCCACTCGGGCGCAAAAAGAATTGAACTGGAATCCGCGGGAAACCACTTTTGATCAGTTGATTGAATTAATGGTCAAAGCTGATTTTGAAAAATATCAGCGGCCGGAGGCGTATATGTCTTACTTTTTGAAACATCTTTAATTTTTGTTGCTTTGATCTTATGTCGGATCTGCCCACCATTGACTACATTAGCGTCGGCCGCTACCCGACAACACGGGCTTATGCCTTTCAAATGCGGGAAATGTTGGCGGCGTTTTTGGAACAAGGCGTGAAGATTGAACTGATAACAGATACGCGCACCGAGCCCTTGCCGCCGGAGGATGTTGCATATTTTTCTTTGCCTAACTTGCGCCATCATCGTTTACCGGTTTTGAATTTGGCGCCGTGGGGTGTGATGCGGCCGATAGTTGATCGCTTGGCCGCGGTTATCATTATGATCACTTGGGCTATAATGCTGACCGGTTTTCTTTTGTTCCGTTCCCGGCGCCGCTTAATTTATACGCGGGATGCCGTGAGCGCGGGCGTGGCTGTTATTTTTGGCTTCAAGACATTTTATGAAGTTCATCATCTGTCGGAAAAAATTGGTAGCATCAGAAAATTTTTTTTGAAACACTGCTGTGGTCTCGTCACGATTTCCGAAGCGCTGGCGCGACGGGTGCGTGATTTAGGTTGTGACACCAAACGGGTTTTGGTGGCGCCGGACGCCGTTGATACAATAATTTTTCATCCGCTTAATCAAAAAGAAGCGCGGGCAACTTTGGGTTTGCCGGATGAGCAGTTTTTAATCGTGTACACCGGGCATTTTTATAAATGGAAAGGTGTTTACACCTTGGCGGAAGCCGGGAAATTTTTGCCGGATTCCGGTATACTTCTGGTGGGCGGAGAAAAAGAAGACCGTGAGCCGCTTAATGAATTTTTGCAGGAGCAAAAAATCACGAACGTCACTTTGCGCGGGCATGAAGCGCATAACCGGATGCCTCTTTATCTTGCCGCCGCCGATGTTTTGGTTTTGCCAAACAGCGCCCAAGAAACAATCGGTCGAGAATCAACTTCGCCACTCAAACTTTTTGAGTACGCGACCTGTCAGCGTCCCATTGTTGCCTCCGACGTGTCGGCTTTGCGGGAAATTTTGAATGATGAGACGGCGGAATTTTTTACGGCCGACGATGCGGCTTCATTGGCCGCGGCCGTGCAAAAAATTAAACATGATCCGGCGAGAGGCCGGGAAATAGCGGAGAAAGCGTTGACTTTGAGCGTGGACTTTTCTTGGAAGGCGCGCGCTCGCCGCATTTTGGATTTTCTTGATCAAAAATAATTTATGTCCCTCAAACTCGGCATCGTCGGTCTTCCCAATGTCGGGAAATCAACGCTCTTCAAAGCGCTCACCAAAAAATCCGCACTCATTGCCAATTATCCTTTTGCCACGATTGATCCGAACGTCGGCGTCGTCCGTGTGCCGGATTCGCGTCTTGATGATTTGGCGCGCGTTTCCCAATCTGAACAAATTATTCCCACCACTATTGAGTTTGTGGATATTGCCGGATTGGTGGCTGGCGCGGCCAAAGGCGAGGGGCTCGGTAATAAATTTTTGTCGCACATTCGGGAAGTGGACGCGATTGTTCACGTGGTGCGGGCGTTTTCCGACAAAGAAATTATTCACGTCTCCGGTGTCGGAAATCCGCAAACGGATTTGGAAATCGTCAATACGGAATTGGCGCTGGCGGATTTGGAAACGGTCATCAAACGGCAAGAGACGGTTATGCGAGAATTGAAATCCGGAAAAACGCCGGAGGTGGAAAAGAGAGTGGCTTTATTTTTACGATTGCGTCAAGGATTGGAATCCGGCGGGGCGGCACGTGAGCTCGCGCTTGATGAAGACGAGCGAATATGGTTAAAGGAATTAAATTTATTGACGGCGAAACCGATGCTTATTTGCTTTAATTCAGATGAAGATTTAAGTACCGGCGCGCTGGGCGGGCACGATGCGCGCGATTGGATAGCGGGCGGAGGTGCGTCCCTACCCGCGACCGTTTCGTCCGAGGTCGCGGGGAGGGACATACCGAGCCCGCAAAAAGCGACGCCCATCATCATTTCCGCCAAGATTGAAGCTGAATTGGCGGATCTTTCGCCGGAAGACGCCGCCGCGTTTATGGGTGATCTTGGTTGGAGCGAGTCCGGGTTGGATCGTCTTATCAAAGCCGGTTATGAACTCTTGAACTTGGTGACGTTTTTAACAAGCGGCCCCAAAGAAACGCGCGCCTGGACAATTACTGCCGGAACAAAAGCGCCGCAGGCGGCCGGCGTCATTCATTCTGATTTTGAAAAAGCGTTCATTCGCGCCGAAGTGATAAATTGGAGCGACTTTGTGGCTTGTAACGGTGAAGCAAGAGCGCGCGAGCGCGGGCTTTTACGCACGGAAGGGAAGGAGTATATTGTCAAAGATGGCGATGTCTGTCATTTTTTGGTAAATGTATGAAAGAAAAATACCACCGACCGCAAATTGAAGAGGTAAAATTGGATTTTGATAAACTGGCGGAAGTGCGTGAGAAGAGTCCATACTTCCGTTGGATTAAGGACTTTAAAAAAGAATTTCCCAAGGCCGGTGTTTTTCTGGTTGGCGGCAGTGTCCGCGATATTATTCTGAATCGGTCGTCCAAGGATTATGATTTTATTGTTCGCGGCGTATCGGCGGCGCATCTCAAAAATTTTTTGGCGACGCATGGCCGCGTTGATTTGACCGGCAGCACGTTTGGCGTGTTCAAGTTTCGCGGCCAAGGATTTGATCATGAAATTGACATTGCTCTTCCGCGTCGCGAGCAGGCCGGGGCGAGCGGCGGCTATCGTGATGTGGAAACGCAATCTGATCCGGAAATGCCCATTGAAGGTGATCTTGGCCGCCGCGATTTCACGGTGAATGCCATGGCTTGGGATTCTGAATCCGGCCAAGTGATTGATCCGTGGAAAGGGGTTTTAGATTTAAAATCGCGGGTCATCCGGGCGGTTGGTGATCCCTCGGCGCGTTTTGGCGAGGACTATTCAAGAATGTTGCGCGCCTTGCGTCAAGCCGCGCAGTTTAATTTTTCCATTGAAGAGAAAACTTTGAGCGCGATTAAAGAATTGATTGGCAAGATTAATGCCTCGGCCCCGGGCGGCAAAGAAGAACAGCGGCTCGTGCCTTATGAAGTCATCAGCCGGGAATTTTTAAAAGGTTTCGTGAGCGATCCGGTGCGGACCATTGATCTCTGGGCCGAAACCGGCGCGCTCAAAGAAGTATTTCCGGAAATTTTGGAATTGAAAAAATGCGCCCAGTCGCCGGACTACCATTCCGAGGGTGATGTTTTTACTCATTCGCGGTTGGCATTGGAGAAGACACGTTCACCGGAGTTCAAAAAATATTTTCCGGAGGCGGTGTCGGCGCGGGCGCTGGTAGCGATTCTTTTTCACGACATCGGCAAACCGGAAACTGCTAAAAAAGAAAAAGATTCGGCGCGTCCCGGCGGTTTTCATATTTCTTTTCATGGTCATGAAAAAGTTGGCGC
>JACTTX010000007.1 GCA_015661005.1 Candidatus Magasanikiibacteriota bacterium | reverse complement strand
CCTAAGCACATCCTTTTGTACGAGGCGTTTGGCTGGAAGCCGCCGGAATTTGCCCATTTGCCGCTCCTCCTCAACGCTGACCGGTCAAAACTATCCAAGCGCCAAGGGGATGTGGCGGTTGAGGAATTTTTGAAAAAAGGATATTTGCCGGACGCCCTCATTAATTTTGTCGCGCTCTTGGGGTGGAATCCGTCGGCGGATCGGGAAATGTTTAATCTCAAAGAACTCATTACCACCTTTGAATTGTCAAAAATAAATAAGTCCGGCGCGATTTTTAATCTGGAAAAACTAGATTGGTTGAACGGGCAATACATCAAGCGTCTGCCGATTGGCAAACTGGTGGACGCCTCCATACCATTTTTAGTGGAAAAAAAATTGTTAGAAAAAAAGGGTCGGACGCTTTATCTGGCCGCGAACGGGGAGAAAGTTACTTTGCCGTGGCTTTCTAAAATTGTGGCTCTAGAGCGCGAGCGGATGAAAAAACTTTCCGATATTGGTGGTGATTCATATTTTTTCTTTCAAGATTTACCGCCTTATGAATCGGCGTTGCTCGTTTGGAAAAAATCAACGCATGATGAAACCAAAAAAATTCTTGGAGTGTTGGTGGAAAAATTGGAGACCCTAAAAATAGGGGAGTGGACCGAAGAAAAATTGGAGCGTCACATAAGAAAATTGGTCGGCGAGCAGAAATTGGGCGTCGGCGATGTCCTCTGGCCCCTGCGTACGGCCTTGACTGGCGCTATCACCTCGCCGCCGCCGTTTGTTGTGGCAGAGATTCTCGGAAGGAAAAAAACGATGGAGAGATTGCGGCACGCTGTGGGGGTGCTTTCCGTGATATAGGAAAGAAGGTAAAATATGGATATGGAATTAAGAATTGAGAATAGAGAACGAGGGATATTACGGACTGGCAATAAAAAAACATTGCCTATCATTTTTTTTGTTCTCTGTTCTTTGTTCTCTATTCCATTCGTGCTGACTTCTCGGCCGGTCGCGGCAGAAGAGGTGTCGTCCACGCCAGTCAAAAGTGAATCAACCACCAGTTCGGGTGTGAGCGCCAGTAGTACGCCTGAAAGTGGTGAACCTTCAAACGAGTCACTGAAGGAGCTTAGCCGTAAAATTGACGAGAAAAAGGCAAAAATTAAGGATATTGAGAAAGACATTGCCGCCTACAATAAAAATATTCAGGTGAAGCAGACGGAACAATTATCCCTGGCCAATCAAATTTCTATTATTGACAATCGCTTGGAGAAAATCAAATTGGACGTTCAAGCAACAGAAGCGGAAACAGATGTCTTGAAATTGGAAATTAAGGGTCTCGACAGTCAAATTACCGCGGCACAGTCGCGCTTGACCGCGTCACAAAAAAAATTATCCGCGCTTTTGCGTCAAGTTAGTATGCGTGACCGCACCTCCTATGTAGAAATTCTTTTGACGCGGCCGACTTTTTCCGATTTTTTCAATGATTTGCGTTCGGTGCAGGATTTGTCCGTTGACATTGGAGATCTAACGCGTTCGGTACGACTAGTCAAAGAAAATTTGGAGTCGCAAAGGAAGGCAAAGGGGGAGCGGACGCAGAAATTATTGGAGCTAAAAAAAGTTTTGGAAGGCCAGCATAGCAAAGTTGACGAACAGCGGGAGACGAAGTCACGTTTGATTGCTGACACCCGCAACTCGGAGCTTAAGTTTCACAAATTAGTAAGCAATCTGCGAGTTGTTTATCAGCAGACGGAAGCGGAAATTAGCGACATTGAGAAAACGATACGGAAGAAATTAGAAAGCGTTGATAAGTTTAAAAATCTTGGCGAAGCGATTTTTACCTGGCCCGTGCCATCGCGGGTTATTAACGCCACTTTTCATGACCCCGATTACCCGTACCGTTCTTTTTTTGAGCACTCGGGCATTGACATCAGAGCTGGGCAGGGGACGGCCATTCAAGCGGCCGCCCCCGGGTATATTGCCCGTGCCCGCGACGCCGGCATGGGTTACAGTTATGTGATGATTGTGCACACCGGCGGCTATGCCACCGTGTATGGACACGTTTCTCGGCTCTTGGTCAAAGAAGATCAGTTTGTCGGCAGGGGAGACGTTATTGCTTTGTCCGGCGGACGCCCGGGAACGTCCGGCGCCGGACCCTTTGCCACTGGCCCACATCTCCATTTTGAAGTTCGCTTAAACGGAATTCCGTTAAACCCGCTTGATTTTCTTCCGTAAGATGGATCGGGTTTATTTTACAATCAGCTCGCCGTATTTTTCTGGCTCACGATAAACGCTAAAGTCGCCGCGGACATAGAGTTTATCAAGAATCGTTCGCAGATACGCACCAATCGTGATATCGTCACGTCCGATATTCTGGAGACCGTCAATGGTTATTGTTAAGAAATAAGCCACGCCCGGATCAAGCGAGTAATCAGTATTTATAGCTTGGAAGCCGCTGGTATTAGTCCAGACGACGCCTGATCCAATAGACTTATTAGCCACAAGATTTTGAACGATTGAATTTACGGGTGATACTTGTATAGAAATATTTTTGGCGATTGAAGCCATTCGCGCTGGGATCGGACTCTCAAAAATCAAGACAAATTTATCAATGGTGATCGGGCTCGTGCTTTGATTGGTAATCCGCATTCTGGCCGCCACGACATTTGGTTGCATCATCTCGGACCCTTGTGGCTCGTCAATGACGTGGGTCACCAGCACGTCGGTCTTGCTCATGAAAGCGTCGGTTCGTGAAACCGTCTGCCAGTCCGCAGTTTTTGAAGTGATGCGCAGTGAATATTTTTGCGCCGGCGTTAAGATATTCCGGAAACTCGTCTCGTGAGTCATGGCCGACGTCAGCAGTTCATTAGTCGCGAGAACACTGCCATTTGAGTCTAGGAGCTCCACCGTATCAGTCGTAACGCGATTCGTCGTAAAATAGACCTGGGCATCGGTATAGTTCGGTGTTGTAATACGCACCGTGCTGATGAATGGCGCTTCAGTCACCGGCGGCGTGGGCACGGCTGGCGCTGGTTCCGGACTGGTGACAGGAGCGGCGGCCTTCATGGTGTAGTCAAGAAAAAAAGTATCCGGAACGTCTTTAACTTCCTTGAAAGAAAAACCCTGCGTTAAAAATTCCAATTCCGTTTGGATCCATTCAATCGTGCCTTGGTCATCCAGGACCTTATAAACTTTAGGATCAGTCACGATTTTAATAATACTATTTGGCGCAAACGCAACATTGGCGCCAAGCGAATAGCTGGCGAGCTCATCAGCGCTGACTGTTTGCACTTTGCTGAAGTCGCGGCCATAGCGACTTTCAAAAATACTTTGGAGAGGGAAGGGGTGGCGTTTGCCGTCGTCTTTAATTAAATAGACGGAGGTCATAAACGGACCCTTGATCAGCGTGCCGGATGGCAAACTGGCGGCGTGGGCTGGCAGAGTGACTAGAAGCTGGGTGAGAATTAACAACACGGCGGCGAGAATAATTTTAACCGTTGATGAAAGTTTGGTCATATAATTTTAATATTATTAGTATCCATTTGTATATTTGTATCGTTTATTATACATCAAATAGTAGAATCGTGGTAAGCCACTTGAGTCCTTTTTTGACAGTTGTGTCGCAAAAGGTATATTGTACGACGCTACACCAATCAATTCAACCGGGCCTTTTGGCTATTCCCTGCGCATCAGGCCATTTTGTGTCATTGATAATAGACACGATCACCGAAACGTAAATCAACGTAGAGTAGACCCTTGCGGATTTTAATTTTTGTTTTAAGGAGTGTGTTTAGGCGTTCCACCGCTGATTGCGGATCATTGGCAAGATTTAGATAGATCCCCCACCCCTCGTTCGTATAAAAATCGGCTTCGGGCAGTGTTTCAACTGGCACAATCACAAAACTTATTTCCAATCCGCCTGTTTTAAGTTGCTGAATAAGTTTTAAAATGTCATCAGTCATTGTAGCCGTTATTATATTATCACCTAAACTGGCTGGAGTTGTTTTTCCGAAAATAATCAGAGGAAGGTCAGTGTGTTCGGCATGAAGGGTCTTGAACGCTGAAACCAGTGTGCTGGTTGGCACAACAGCCGGCATCAAGGAGGCGGTACTTAAAATATTTTGCAGATCACCGGGGATTTGAACCGGCTCAATCAACTCCCCCGTGCCGGAGGCGTAGTAAATGTCGCCCTGAATCGTGGCGGCGAGAAAGGCCCGCTCCGTTTCCTTAAAGGAAATATTTATCTCATGAGGAAATTTGAAAGTAACGTTAACATTGTCAAACTTAAATTTTTTTTGAACAGCGGTGGAGATGCCCCGCCGGGTGGCGACAAAATAATTACGGTGGCGCAGTAGCCACCATGTTTTGCCGTTTAAATATTCTTCAACGATGCGGCGCACGGCGCTTTCCTCAATACGTTCCAGGCCATTAATGGTAACTAAACGTAAATCAAAGTACGGATGCCTTAAAAGCATTACTCCCCAAGCCATGAGAATGATTGGCAATAAAATAATGCCGAGCGTGCGGCGTATCTTTGACGGCGGTTTACTAACGTGGGTGCGGATTTTTTGAAAAGGATTGGTGTATTTTCCATGGTGGAAATCACGGGGAATGCGGGACATAGCGGTGTTACACGATTTCACTAAATCCGGTATAGCGTCGCAAAACGTTAGGGATGGTCACGCCGCCATCAGAATTTTGAAATTGTTCAAGGACGGCCAGCATCGCGCGGTCAGAAATGCCGGTGCCGTTCAGGGAGTGCGCCAATTCCCCACCCGCAATTTTTATGCCGACGCGCCGTGTTTGGAAATCCGTGGTGTTGCTTGTTGACGTCAGTTCACGATATTTATTCTGCGACGGAAACCAGGCCTCAATGTCGTATTGTTTGACGGCGCCGCGTCCGGAATCGCCGGTGGAATTGGCCACCACCTGATAATGCAGGCCGAGCGCCTGATAAATTGCTTCTTCGGCCGCCAATAATTCTTCATGTAGTTTGACAGATTGATCCGGTGCACAGAATACAAACATTTCCACTTTATAAAATTGGTGCACGCGCAAAATACCAGAGGTGTCTTTACCATAAGAACCGGCCTCGCGGCGAAAACATGGCGTCACCGTAACGTATTTTTTAGGAAGCTCCTCTGCCATCAGAGCTTCTCCGGCGTGATAAGACAAGAGCGGGACTTCCCCGGTTCCAATAAGGTAAAGATTATCCTCACCGGGATTAACGGCGTAAATTTCATTACGGCTCGCCGGAAAATGACCGGTGCCGAGCATGGCCTCTTCTTTTACCATGAGCGGCGGCAAAATGGGTTCAAACCCGCCTTGCGTCAATTCATCAAATGCAAATTGAATCAGAGCGCGTTCCAAACGCACCAATGGCCCGCGAAGGTAAAAGAAACGACTACCGGAAACCTTGGCCGCTTTTTCCGTGTCAATGAACGGCGTCACCGCGGCCAGTTCAAAATATGGACGCGGCTTAAAAGTGAAAGTTGGTTTGGCGCCCCAAGACCGCAGAACTTCATTGGACGCCTCATCCAGACCGACCGGCACGCTTTTATCTTTAATATTCGGCAACTCTAACATCAAGCGGCGCCACGATGATTCCACGTTGCGCAGAGATTCTTCTTTTTCCGCAATCTTATCCCCCACCAATCGCATTTTTTCAATTTCCGGCGCTGTTGGTTTAGTTTTGGATTTTTTATTGCGCATGGCGCGCAGATCTTCAATCTCACGAATCAAACCGCGCCGTTCATCATCAAGCGCCACCAGCGCATGGAGATCAACAACAACGCCGCACGCTGAATTGTTGCGTTTGACGGTCTCCAAATTTTTGCGGATGAAGTCAATGTCTAACATAGAGTGTGTCGCAACAGGCCGGTGCAAATGTCGTGTTGCTTAGAACAAGAACAACATTTGCACTCGCCTGTTGCTAACGATTAATAAATAAACTTGTCTTGTACCTTCGCGCCTTAAACGCTTTAAGCCGAACAACTTTTGTGTTCAAACCTTTGCTGGTTAAGAAGCGGCGCAGTTCATTCACATACGCCTCCTGATCATATCCTAAGGCAATCACGAATGGTTTGTAAACAGCCACCGCTTTTCGGAAGTTGGCTTTTGCGCCGCTTACCGCTTCATCCACCAAGCGCAGTTCACGAAGCATTTGCGCTCTCTCCCCTTCTTTAAACCTTAATTTGGTTTTTTTAAGTCGTTCAGCCGCGGCGTCTCTGGCCACAATTACCACCAATCTGTCCCCATGCCGACGGGCCGCTTTTAAAAAAGCAATGTGCCCCAAGTGCAGAACATCAAACGTGCCAAAGACCATCACGGTTTTCATATCCGCCGTCTTTATGACTTTTTTACAATCTCCGCCAGCGTCTTTAACGGTATCTTGGAAAGATATACATTGGCCGCCACCGTTGAGCCGCAGATCAGGAGTTTTTTGCTGTGATGCAAATACCATTCGGCTTTCGGCTCCAGAGTTTTCATTTTTTCATAAGCGCGAGTAAAATCAACGCGGCTCTTGGCGCTGGCGCGGGCCGATCGGAATTTGCTTTGAGGGTTGACGATAATATAAATAACGTGACCGGTAAGCAGGGCTTGGCGACCGACGATATCTGATGAAACGGCCGATTCCACGGCCACTCCCCGTCCCCATCGCGTCTGGAAAGTGAGGCGATGCTTCCAGTCCTTGAGCAATAAATGTTTTTCCTTGAGGCCTTCAAAAATGCCGTCCAGATAAAGATAACCAAAAACGGTGGCGTCATCAGAATTTTTTCCTTTCATTTTAGGAATGTAAGTGATGGGAACGTGCGGCAAAAATTCTTGAAATACTTGGCCAGTGAGTTTGCCTTGATCCCCAATTTTTACCCATTCCACTAACTCGTCCATTGCGGCTATTTCCAAAACCGTCATTTTCAGCCCTTTCTTTTTTAAAAATTTCCAGACCAAACTGGCGGCGCTATCTCCAATGTCCCCTTTATGTTCATCAAACGCTCCGCGGCCAACACCAACCGGCACATGATTGGCATCACTCAAAATTTTTTTGTGCAAAACATCAGGATTGGCGGCCACATAAGAATGTTTTGCATTCTTAAATGACGCATCAAGCCGCTCCAAGAGCCACATGCCGCAGATGTCGTCCAGGTGGGGGTTGTGATGAGTTATCAAAATTTTCATAATCACTTGGGCCGCAGAGTCGGAAACAAAATCACCTCTTTCAGATTATGACTACCGGTTAAAACCTGCAACAGACGGTCAATCCCCATGCCAAAACCGGCGGTTGGCGGCATTCCGTGTTTGAGCGCGATCACATAATCTTCATCAAACCACATGGCCTCTTCCGCCCCCCTCTCCCTTAACGCTTGTTGCTCATGAAACCGCTCTTCCTGGTCAATGGGGTCGTTCAGCTCATTGTATGCCTTGCAAATTTCTAAACCGTTCACCACCAATTGCATGGTGGCTATTTTACTTTGATCATCCTCTTTGCGTTTGGCGAGCGGGATCATTTCCGCCGGATAATCAGTGATAAAAGTGGGTTGAATTATTTTTGGCCGACAGGAGTATTTATAGAGTTGATCAGCAAGCTCGCTAAAGCTGTTGAATCCAGCAAAACTGAACGTTGCTTGTTGGACATGAATAATAGTTCGGAGATATTTTTCAATTTCTTTTTTTAACGTTTTAGTTTCTCTCACTTTATCAAGATCAATTTTCGTTTCCTTGAAAATAACGTCGCGAAAAGTTAGGCGCGGAAACGGCGCCTTAAAATTAAGCGCCGCTCCTTCATATTCAAATTGGCGCTTCCCGTAAATACGCTCCACCAACCCGCCAAGCAATTCTTCCGTCAATTTCATCAACATCTCATAATCCGCATACGCCCAATAAAACTCAATCTGGGTGAACTCTGGATTATGGGCATGATCTATACCCTCATTCCTAAAACAACGCGCCATCTCATAAACCTTTTCAAAACCGCCGACAATCAACCGCTTCAAATATAACTCCGGCGCGACGCGCAAATATAAATCAACGTCCAGCGCGTTATGATGGGTTTTGAACGGCCGGGCGCTGGCGCCGCCCGGGATGGCTTGCAAGATTGGCGTCTCTACTTCTATAAAATCGCGATGATCAAAAAATTCACGAATCCATTTAACGACATTGCTTCTTATTTTGGCGATGCGCATGGATTCCGGATTGGCGAGCAAATCCAAATACCGTTGGCGATAACGCATTTCAACATCAGCGAGACCGTGAAATTTATCAGGAAGCGGCAAGAGCGCTTTGGAAATTAGCCGCCATGACGTTACCAACACGGTTTTCTCTCCCGTTTTGGTGGTCATGAGCTTTCCGTAAACAGCCAAAAAATCGCCGAGATCAATTTCTTTCTCAAGACGGAGATAAAGATCAGCGGGAAGATTGTCTTTACGGAAAAATACTTGGACGCGTCCCGAGGCGTCTTCCAAATTACCAAAAGTCGTGCCGCCCTGTCCGCGCAGTGCGCGCAAACGTCCGGCAATGACAACTTCTTTTTGCTCTGCCGCCAGGACGTCAAAATTCTCTAAGACATTGGCAATGGTGTGTGTTCGTCCAGTCCACTGCGGATACGGATTGGCTCCGCTTTTCTTAATACGCTCAAGTTTGGATAAGCGGCTGGCCGATTCTTCAATGGGATTGGCCGCGATAATGGGGTTTGCCGCCATAGCTTTGGGCTTCATAGTGCCAAAATTATACAACAAAATGGCGCGATTGGTCAAAGCGATTATTCAAAGAACAATCATTTAATTTCCAAAATCGTGTATTTGATTTTCTTGCCGCTGGGCGTGGCAACAATCACTTCTTCATTCACGGCGCGGCCAAGAAAGGATTGACCGATTGGCGATTCATTGGAAATGCGGCCGACCAGTGGGTCAGCTTCACTGGATCCGACAATGGTGTATTCTTTTTCCCGCTCGGCTTCATCGCGCACTTTAACCGTTGTTCCCACTTGAACAACTTTGGTTCCCTCTTGCTCGCGAATGATAGCGGCCCGAGACAGGGTGTCTTCCAATTCCAAAATACGGCCTTGAACAAAAGCCATGCGCTCTTTGGCCTCTTGATACTCGGCGTTCTCGGAGAGATCGCCTTGCTGTTTGGCTGTATCAATGAGTTCGGCCACCTCTTTCACGACGTGATTTTTGAGGTGATCGTGCTCTTCAGTTAATTTTTTGTAGCCCTCTTCGGTGAGGTACATTTGGTCGGATTGAGACATAGTGGGAAATTAAGAACCCGGGAGATAGAGGCCTGAAAAAATAATCAATAACAAACGTTCAACAGAATCGTTGAACGTATTGATAAGGATACAACGGCCGCAAAACGGTGCCAAGCGCCGCGATGGGCTGCCCACCAGAGCAGGAATTCCTTGACTACGGGCACGGCCACCGCGCTCCCCTCTCCGCCTTCCTCAATCATTACGGTGACCACGATTTGCGGATTTTCGTAAGGCGCAAAACCGGTGAACCAGGCGTGGGTTGGATGTTTATCCGACCACTGGGCCGTGCCGGTTTTGCCGGCAACATGAATGGGTAGAGTATTTAATGAGCGCGCCGAACCGTCTTGAACCGCCAAACGCATACCCTCGCGGACAATTTGAAGCGGGCCGACCCCAAACGGCATATGCCGAATCACTTCGGCCGGAATATTTTGTGCCGGGCCTTGGGGCGGCTTGATGGTCATTCCGATTTTCGGCTTCAAGAGCACGCCACCGTTCGCGATCGCGGCCGTGGCGTCCGCCATTTGGAGCGGTGTGACCAGCACATCACCTTGACCGATAGAAACATTATAAGTGTCGCCGATATACCAGCGCTCGCCTTTCTTTTTTTCTTTCCATTCTTTGCTGGGAATGAAACCACTGGTCTCGCCGGGCAAATCAATTCCCGTCGCCACGCTTAAGCCAAAAAGTTTGTAATATTTTGTGAGCCGCTCAATTCCAAGTCCGGTGAATTTTTCATAACCGCCGCCAATCATGTAAAAAAATGTATTCACGGATTGCGCCAGCGCTTTGGTGACATTGGTGATGCCGTGTCCACCAGCTTTCCAGTCCGAAAAAAACCACGGCCCAACCTGAATTCCACCGACACTTAAAAAAGATGTTTCGCGCGTGATAATTCCTTCAGCGAGCGCGCCCACCGCGACCAATGGTTTAATCACGGAACCGGAGGGAAAGGCGCCGCCGACGGCACGGCTGAAGAGCGGGGTATTTTCATCATTCAGAAGACGGTCATATTCCTCGGCGCTAATGCCGCGGGCAAATTCATTATTGTCAAAGGCCGGCAAACTTACTATCGCGATAATCTGGCCATTGCGCGGATCCATGGCAATGGCGCTACCGCGTTTTTTATGATTAGCCGTCAAAACGCGGTTCAACGCCGTTTCCAGCGCAATTTGCGCGTCCAAGTCAATCGTCAACGCTACCGTAGCGCCGGGGGTGGGCAAATCTTCAGCTACGGTGTTTAACTCTTCGCCGCGAGCATTCACTTCAATGTAGCGTCGGCCGTAAACGCCGCGCAAAAATTTTTCATAACTCGCTTCCACGCCGACGCGGCCAATTGTATCTGTGGGCAGATAACCGCTGGCTTTGAGATCATTCAATTCATCTTTGGTAACTTTTCCGAGATACCCCAAAATATGAGACAAGGCCACCGCGCGCGTTGATGATGATGCGCTCGTGCCCGGATACTGGCGGCGCATTCCGCGCTCCACCCGTAAGCCAGGAATGCTTTTCCCGCTCAAAATCACTTTGAGCGCTTCCTCATAAGTGACATTATCTTTGAGGATCAGCGAATCAAAACGGTACGCTTGGTAATCCTGAACCAGCCCCTCAATTCTCTCCGGTGAATCATTCAGTTCCTCACTGATGTCCTTGATGATGGCGCTTCGTTCCTCCTTGTGGCGCGGCAAATCCTGCGGCGCCAGCACGATGGAAAAATTAGGAATATTTTCCACCAATGATACACCCATGCGATCCGTAATGATTCCGCGTTCGGCCGGAATCGGTACAATGCGGATGCGGTTTTGTTCGGCCGCGGCCAAAAAATATCCGCCCTTGACGGTTTGTAAATAAATCAAACGTCCCAGCAGGGCGGCAAAACCAATCGCGATAATAATGAGGAGCGTTAAAATTTGTTTTGATCCCAAGGACAATCCCAAAAATGAGCGCGGAGAAGCGCTGATCATAGGCGCCGTGGCGTCCGGCGGCGCTACATTTTGAACCCAATCAAACCGATATTTACCGGTCAGTTTGAAATCCGGCGAATAATCAAATTTTGGGAGAATGGGAGGCATGAGGAAGAAAGAAGCTGAAGATTAGAAGCTGGAAACGGTATGGTTGCGCCTCCAAATGCCGTAAATGAAGGCCGTTCCAAAAATTGTAAAAGCCATTTCCCAAATCATAACCACGGCGACACCAGAAAAAGATATTGTCTCCGCGGTCGGCGTGCGCAAAGCCACAAGCAAAGTGATTCCAACAACCATCAAGCGAAAAACCAATGAAGAGAGAAGTGCGAGTATTAAAATTGCTGGTAATGTTCGATTGGTTAAGATTCTTTCAGCGAACCATTGACCGACACCAACTGTGGTCAGTGTCGCCAGAAGATTGGCGCCAAAGGGGGCATCGCGGAAAAGTTCAAAAAAAAATCCGAAGATCACAATGAGCCAAGTCAGGGATTTATCCGCGCCGCGAAAGATACGGAAAATTAAAAAAATCATAATGACCGGAATTAAACGCCAAGGGAACGAAAAAAAATTGGCCAAAGCGGTTTGTAAAAGTAAAATTGATGCTATCAAGATGATGGAGCGGAAGCGCCACATATCAGCGGCCGAGCGATGGCAGAATCAAAATGTTTCTCACCGTTTCATAAGTTGTTGCTGGTTTCACGCGGGCATGCTGAAAAGGGGCGAACGGTTCTTTTTGAATGGCCTCAATTTCTCCGATGATGAGTCCCTTGGGGATAGCATCTTCCAATCCCGAGGTGATAATTAAATCGCGCTCATGAATTTCCTCATTTTGAGGAATGAGATCCAGACGCAGAGCTAAACCAAAACCGCCGGAGACGATACCAAGCGACTGGGAACGTCCAAGAGTTGTGGCGGCGACCTTGCTTTGACCGTCGGAGAGAAGTCGGATGTAGGCCGTGTCGTCCTGCACATCCTCCACAATGCCGACGAGCACGCCATAAGCGGCGACAACCGGCGACCCCTTAGTGACGCCGGAATTTTTTCCGCGATCGGCGATTAAAAGATTGGCGGCGCCGGAGGGCGTACGACCAAGAATAGCGGCGGCAATTCCGGTCCGGAGCGTGCTGGTAGTGAAATTTAAGAGACGGCGCAATTCAAAATTTTCCTGGCGCAAGAGATCAGCGTCAACCAAGGCCTGACGCAAACGCGCGTTATCATCGGTAAGTGAATCCAAATTTTTTTCCAAATTTTTCCGCGCTTCTAACCAGCGGGTTCTTCCCTTCAAGGAAATGCCGACGTTGTAAAAAAAACGACTGACCGGAGAAATTACATAAAGAGCGCCGCGTTCAATGGGCTTAAGCCAGCCCAAGGCGTGCGCGCCAATCAAGAGGAGAATGATAATGGCGGAGAAGACGACACGACGACGCATATTGGGATAACATTTAACATAAAACAGATAACAGTACATCAAGGCGCGGCCTTCGGCCGCATTCCTTTGAAAAATGTTTTATCTTTTATGTTTCATGTTTAATGCTATTTACTCTCTCTCAAAAGGGACTTCAATTTCCTTGAGCAATTCCGGATTTTCTAAGAGATATCCAGCGCCGCGAACCATACAGGTCAATGGGTCATCGGCAATACGGACGGGGATGTCCGTGGCGCTGGCAATGAGCGCGCTCATGCCTCTAAGCAGAGCGCCGCCACCGGTTAAAACCATACCCCGCTCATGAATATCCGAAACCAACTCTGGCGGCGTCACTTCCAGCGCTAATTTTATCTGCTCAACAATGGCGCGGAGAGAACGACCGGTAGCTTCACGAACATGGGAATCGGTCACCGTAATTTCCTTGGGCAAGCCACTCAATAAATCACGGCCGCGAATATTGACCGAGGCCGACTCCGACGGCACAACGGCCGAGCCGATTTCCATTTTGATTCTCTCGGCGTGTCGTTCGCCAATTAGGAGATTAAAAACGTCGCGGCAGTATTGAACAATATTTTTGTTCAACTCCTCGCCGCCGATTGGTATGGATTGACGAGTGACAATACCGGAAAGAGAAATGACCGCCACTTGGCTCGTGCCGCCGCCCAAATCCACGATCATTGATCCGGTTGGTTCTTCAATGGGAAGACGGCCGCCAATAGCCGCCGACATTGGTGTTTCCACAATGTGAACCTCTCTGGCGCCGGCGGAAAGAACGGCATCCTCAACGGCTTTGCGCTCCACTTCCGTGATCTCAAGAGGCGCACCGACCACCACCCGCGGCCGCGGGACCATCGTGAAACCTTCGGCATGAACTTTATCAATAAAATATTTGAGAAGTTTTTCCGTGATTTCAAAATCAGCAATAATACTGTTGCCAAGAGGTCGCGCCGTAATTATATGCGGCGGGGTCTTCCCCACCATTTCCCGAGCTTCGTTGCCGACAGCAAGAATCTGTTCTGTTTTTATATTCACGGCCACGACTGATGGTTCATTGATGACAATACCCTTATCCCGCACATAAATGCGGATATTGGTGGTGCCGAGATCAATGCCGAGATCTTTGGAAAATCGACCGAAGAATTTATCAAACATAATGATGAAAAATTCAGCACGATTTTACCGCTGGTATAATGGTCAAAAGGCGGATGCAGGGGTATCCCGCGCCGCGACTTTGGGCGAAACGGTCGCGAACTCGGGATACCCCTGCACCCGCTGACTATTAAACCGCTACGAGCAGGTAAAATCGTGCTGAATTATTTCTGTAACCAGGTAAGAACGTCTTTTTTGCTAATTATTTCTGCCGTTTGCTCACGGCGGCGTTTGACCTCAACGCCGCCTTTACTCAACGACTTTGAGCTTACCACAATCCGCGTCGGCAGACCAATCAAGTCCGCGTCGGCAAATTTGGCGCCGACCGTGGCGGCGCGATCATCAACCAAAACCGATACTCCGGCATCTTCCAGCTCTTCAACGACTTCGTCTAAAAGTTCGGTGACGATTTCTTCTTCCCCAAGCGGGATAATATGGGCGTCATAAGGCGCCACGGCCGCGGGCCAAATAATTCCGGCGCCATCATTACACGTTTCCACAATGGCGCCCATCACGCGCGATGGCCCGATTCCATAACAGCCCATCAGGACCGGTTGTTGTTTTCCGTTTTCATCAGTGAATTTGACGTCAAAAGCGTCGGTGAATCGCGTTTTGAGTTTGAAAATATTTCCAACTTCAATGGCCTTCCCTTCCGCCATCACACCATTGCACTTTGGACATTGATCACCGGTTTTATACTCACTGATTTCACGATTCTGCGCATATTCACATTTTGAACAATAAAAAATTATGTCCTCACCATTTTCCGTCAGCACTTGGAACTCGTGCGAGTATTTGGAAAAAGCGCCGCCCGAACTTTCCGTCACTAAAGCATGAAGACCGCACCGGTCAAAAATTTTGGCGTACGCCTTCTGTGCTTGATCATAAAATGTATTCAAGTCGTCTTGATTGGCGTGAAAACTATAAAGGTCTTTCATATTGAACTCGCGGCCACGTAAAATTCCGGATTTGGCGCGTGGTTCATTTCTGAATTTATCCTGAATCTGAAAAAGTGCCAGCGGCAAATCCTTATAAGAACTGATAAATTTTTTAGCCAACGGCGTCACGATTTCCTCATGCGTCCAGCCAAGTCCGAATTCTTTATCCTCTCTTCCAATGACCCGAAACATCACTTCCGGTCCAGGGTCGCTCCAACGGCCGGTCTGCATCCACGGTTCCTTGGGTTGAAGCGCCGGCATCAGAATTTCTTGGCCGCCGAGCGCGTTCATCTCCTCACGAATAATATTTTGAACTTTTTGGAGAACTCTTAATCCGAGCGGCAGATATGAGTAAACGCCGGCCATAACTTTGTCCACAAACCCACCGCGAATCAGCAGATTGGCGTTCGTGGAAACCTCATCTTTGGGTGAGGTCTTGGAAGTTTTTCCGAATAATGTTGATTGATTCATATTTATTCCATAGTAACCCGAGTAACCTGTCTGTTGAAAGTTATCGGCAAATGTCGTGTTGCTTAGAACAAGAACGCCATTTGCCGATAACTATTCAACAATACACGATATTGGCGCATTCTATTCAACATTATTTTACTTTAAACCGACTCTTCTCTCCATTACCGACAAGGCTTCAATACTGGCGACAACGATGATTAAAAATAAGGTTGTCCACCAATAGAGCAAGCCGAATGATTTGAAAAGCAGAGCCGCCACAATTAAGCTCCCGAGCAAGATTCCGCGCCGGAAAGTTTGTTTGACATGGCGGAAGATAATTTCATCCTGATGTTTCAGCAAACGGATTATTAATCCGATCACGGCAAAAGTCCCAACTAATGACAGCAGTAAGCTTAAATAAAAAAATACAAAACCAAAAATACTGGCGTGCGTCGGGTTAATCGTGAAAAGAACGAATGTCCAAATGCCCCAGCAAAAAATTGTGCCAATGGCCATCAGCGCCAGATATTGCTTCAAGGTCATAGGAGGTAACGGATGCGTTCCACTTTGGCGTCCGGAAAGGCCTTATTGAGTTCTCCGACGATTTGTTTTTCCTTGAGTTTTAAATCCTGGGCCACGGCCGGTGACAGCGTGGCAATGGTGATGGTGCGGTTTTTGAGATAAAGCGGCTTCATGGACTTGGCTTTTTCCGCGCCAAAAATATCCGTCAGAATTTTTGCGGTAATTTCAATGACCCGCGCCGCTTCCAACTGTTTGTCAATGCCGACGCGGGCCGGAACTCCGGAGATGATGTGCTTGATGGTCTGCATGGCTTTATACCCGCATTGTAACACGATTTCAAATCTGCCGAAAGGGGCAAATGTTCACAAAATCGCAATGGCGGCAACTGAATGGCGAGGGCTTGGGCGTAAAATCAGAAGCGCGAATTTGTTCAATTTCTCCGGCGATTTTTTCCTTGACTTTCCGTAAATTGTCCGGCTCGCCGATAAAGGAAAGCTCCTGACCTTCATCAAGGTACATGTAAGTCAATTTGGCCGGTTGGCCCAGATGCCGCAGATTCAAATCCTCATTGATGGCCAGCTGGTAAATTAAAAGTTGTTCCTTATCATCCGCGGTCAAGATTTCTTTGGCCGCGCCGGTTTTGTAATCAATGATGTGCAGAGTCCCGTCCGGATTGGTGTCAATGCGGTCAATCCGACCGTGCAATTTATATTTGCCAACACGAATGTCAAACCATTTTTCCAGCGCTGTTGGAATAGTCCACGATTCGGTCTGGGCATCATAAAAATCCTTGAGAATTTTTTTACCTTTTTCAAAGTAACGTTTCTTTTCCGCGGCGTCGTTATACCAATCGCCAATCCAATGATCCTCGTAAAGCGTTAAGAGTTCTTCAAGCGTCGGAACTTTTATTTTTTTCGGTTCGGTAGCGACGGCGGCGGGAGAAGGCGCTTCCGGCGCGCCAAAAAGCGAGACCTGATGTTGGCTGTTCAAATCCCGCAGACGTTCATAAAACGCTTGCAGGGTTCCGTGAATGGATTGTCCGAAACTGAAACTGGCTTTGCCGCGCACCGGAATTTTCAAAATATAAGCGAACTTATATTGAAGCGGACAGGTGTCAAAAGTTTTGAGTTGCGAATAAGAAAATTTTTCCGGGAGCGTTAAGGTCGGTTCGTTAATCATGGTTTCCGCGCTCGGAAGCGGCGTTTCAAAATTCGCGGATGTCAAGAGCGCCGATGCTTCCCTCTCCAGTCCGCACTCGGTTACAAATCGCGAAATTTTGCGGCTACGAACGCCGCCATAACTTTCCGCGGACATTAAATACAAACCGCGGCGGGCGCGCGTAGAAGCCACGTAAAAAAGTCGGCGTTCCTCTTCTGTGTGCGTGTCGCCGCCGGTAATGACATCCTTAATAAGCGCCGCGGGAAGTTCCAGCGGATCGGAACGTTCTTGGGACGGGAATCTTTGTTCCACCAAATTAACCACAAAAACGTAGTCAAATTCTAGTCCCTTGGCGGCATGCACGGTCATCAGGTGAACACGATCAGCCGTCGGCGTTTCTCTTTCACCCATCTCACCTTCATCACCGGCATCAATCAAGGCATCAATCGTCCAGAGGAATTGGTTAAGCGTTGGTTTGGCGGCCGTCATTTCAAATTCAGAAATTTTTTCCAATAACTTTTGCAATGTCAGAATTGCCGCCGCCGCTTTTTCATCAGTTTGCGCTTGCGTTCCCAGCGTTGTTAAGTAGCCCGAACGTTCCAAAAAATCATAAATCAGCCGTGAGGTCTTTTCCGTTTTTGTTTTTTGCATGAGTTCGCTTAATAATCTATGCGCTTTTTGAAGGGTGGTTACGCCTTCGGGGCTGATTCCGAGCGACGCCGCTTGGGGAATCGTGATAAAAAAAGGAATGGATTTTTTTCCGGCGTAATGAGTGAGGCGCATCAAATCCGTCGGCGGAACATTAAGCGACGGCAATGACAAAACATGATGCATGGAAACGTTGTCATGGTAATTGCGGAGAGTGCGGAGAACCGCCAAACAGTCAAGCACAACCGGCTGGCGGTAAAAACCGTTGGCTTGGTGAACGTGATGATTGATGCCGCGGCCGGATAGTGCTTGAGCAAATGGCGCCAAATGGGCATTGGCGCGAGCAAGAATGGCCATGGTCGGAGCGGGTTCTCCGGCCGCCGCCACTCGCTCTTTAATTTTTAAGATCTCCTCGGCCACCGTCCGCGTTTCCTGCTCCAAGGCGGCGCTGTGCCAATGCCGCACAAAGCCGTCCGGGCGGTTGGCGCAGGCGTGAAGTTTTTTCACGATGCCCTGCGCCGCATCCGCTTCTAAACGGTGAGGATTGTTAAACTGAATGCAACCGTACGAAGTGTCCAAAATTGTTTGATGACTGCGATAATTTCTGGTAAGAAGAACGGTGACGGCGTTGGGAAAATCCTTTTTGAACATCAAGATATTGCTGACCGACGCGCCGCGAAATTTGTAAATCGCCTGATCATCATCGCCGACAACGGTAATTTGCGAGCCGTGGGCCGCCAGTTCCTTAATCAGCGTGTATTGCGCGTAATTGGTGTCCTGAAACTCATCAACCAGAACGTAGCGATAGCGCTTGGCAATTTCCCGCGCGATTAACGGCCGTTCTCGGAGGAGTGTCAGCGCATAAAAAATCAAATCGCCAAAATCCATCGCGCCTTTGGCCAAAAGCAAACGCTGATATTGATGATAAGCATTGGCCAATTCCATCAGACGTTTTTTTTCTTCCGCGCCGAATTCCGCGTTATCAGTTAAGGCCACTTCTGATTCCGCGTAGTCCAAGTACTCCTGCGGCGTTATAAATTCATCCTTGGCGCGGGAAAAATGCCGGAGTAGGGCGCTGATGAATTTGGTGGGATTGCCAAGCGGCCGAAAATAATCAAAATTAAATTCATCCAGATGTTCACGGATCAGAAGCCAGGCGTCACTTTCTTTGAACAAACGAAATTGATTGGGAAGGCCGATTTCCAAACCGTAATGTTCCAACAAGCGCTGGCAAAAAGAATGAAAAGTGGAAATGGTAACGCTCACCGCGTCGTAGCCAATGAGCAGGTCGGCGCGATCCTGCATTTCCGCGGCCGCTTTTTCCGTGAAAGTGAGGGCCAGAATCTCTTCGGGCTGGGCCTTTTTTTCTTTAATCAACCAGGCAACCCGCCGCGTGATGACGCTGGTCTTGCCGGTTCCGGCGCCGGCAACTATCAAAAGCGGCCCGTCGGTATGAGTGACCGCGGCCCGTTGTTCATCATTTAAATCCGCCAGCAGATCTTCTTTGTTGTTCATTGTTTTTTGATCTCCTTTCCCCATGCCACAATCAAAGCGTGGAATTCCTGATACACTTTGACACGATTTTTCACTCCGCGCAAACGGCGCTCAAAAAAAAGCCGATACTCGTCATAAGTTTTGAGACGAACGCCGTGGCGGCCGCAAAATTTCTTGGTGTAAGCGTCAATCACGAAAATCGGTTTTCCGCCGGCGTATAAGAGAATTGAGTCCGCGGTTTCCTCCCCAATTCCCCAAAGACCCAGCAATTCCCGCCGCGCCTCCGGTAAATCTTTTTTAAAAAATTTTCTTAAGTCGCTGAGGTAATTTTTAACGAGCCATTTAGAAAAAATTTTGAGCTTTTTTGTTTTTTGCCGCCAGTAGCCGGACGAGCGCAGGCATTTGTGGAGTTTGGCGGCGCGAGCAGAAATAATTTTCCGCGGATCCATAAGTTTGGCCGCGCACAAACAGGCCAGCGCTTTGGTCACATTTGTCCACGAAGTATTTTGCGTCAAAATCGCGCCGACGCAAATTTCAAAAAGTTCTGTTGGCGTGCAACACCGATTTTTTTTAAAAAAATAACGCGCCGACTTCTCGCCGCGGATGGTTGTCGGCCACCATCCCTGCGGCCCGTGTTTCCGGAGCAAAATTTGATAAGCGTGGCGGACATTCATGGCGGGTTACTCTTTTTCGCTGGGCGCTTCCGCAAACCCATGTCCGCGCCGTTTGCGTCCGGCCACCCGCAAGCGCGCCAGCTCCCGTTCCAATTTGGCGGCAAAAGTTGAATATTCAACGTCATCAAATTTTTTCTCGATCAAAAGTTTTTCGGCGCGGGCCCGCGCTTCCGCCGCCCGTTCCGTGTCAATTTCTTCCGCCCGTTCAGCCGTATCCGCCAACACAATCACGCGATTATCCGGCCGCACTTCAATAAATCCGCCGGCCACGGCTAACCACTCTTCCGCTCCATTTTTCAAAATCCGAATCGTGCCCGGCTTAATCACGGACACGAGCGGAAGGTGATGCGGAAGCACGGTGATTTCACCCTGCAAGGTTGGCAGAGTAATCTGATCAACATCTTCCTTGAAGACGGTGCGTTCCGGCGTGGTAATTTCAAACATCATACCGTAATTAGATGTGGCACCTTTGAGAGTGACACCTTATTCCTTATTTCACTTCCTCAATCCCGCCCTTCATATAAAACGCCTGTTCCGGCACGTCATCATATTTTCCGGCCAAAATTTCCGCAAAGGCGGAGACCGTATCTTCACGTTTCACATATTTCCCCTTGATGTTGGTGAAGGCCTCGGCCACAAAAAACGGCTGGGATAAAAATTTCTGAATCTTGCGAGCGCGCCCGACCGTGCGTTTGTCGTCATCGGATAATTCTTCCATTCCTAAAATCGCGATAATGTCCTGCAGATCTTTGTAACGTTGAAGAACCTGTTGAACGCCGCGCGCGACACGATAATGTTCTTCACCGACAATGTTCGGATCAAGGATGGTGGAAGAAGAATCCAACGGATCAACAGCCGGATAAATTCCAAGCTCCGCTAATCCGCGCGACAGCACCACCGTTGAATCCAAATGGCCAAAAGTGGTGGCCGGCGCCGGATCCGTCACATCATCAGCTGGCACATAAACGGCTTGAATGGAAGTGATGGAGCCGGTTTTAGTGGAAGTGATACGCTCTTGCAGGGCGCCCATCTCTGTGGCCAAGGTTGGCTGATAACCGACGGCCGAAGGAATACGCCCCAAAAGCGCGGACACCTCTGACCCGGCTTGCGTGAAACGGAAAATGTTATCAATGAAAAGCAACATATCCTTGCCTTGATCGCGGAAATATTCAGCCAGTGTGAGACCGGTCAAAGCCACTCGCGCCCGCGCGCCCGGCGGCTCGTTCATCTGGCCGAAGACCAACATAGTTTTGTTCAGAACACCGGCCTCTTCCATTTCTAAATACAAGTCATTACCTTCGCGCGTGCGCTCGCCGACACCGGCAAAAACCGATAAACCGGAATGCTCGGCGGCGATATTCCTGATCAGTTCTTTAACAATGACGGTTTTCCCGACACCGGCGCCGCCAAAGAGCCCGACTTTTCCTCCCTTCAAGATTGGGCAAATGAGATCAATGACCTTGATGCCGGTTTCAAAAATTTCCGTAGCGCTGGATTGCTGGTCAAAATCCGGCGCGCCGCGGTGAATGGGATATTTTTCTTTGAACTTGACTGCGCCTTTGTTGTCAATCGGTTCACCTGTTACATTAAACATCCGGCCGAGTGTGGCCTCGCCGACCGGCACGGAAATCGCGGCGCCAGTGTCGGCAACGGCAACGCCTCTTTCCAAACCGTCGGTAGTACTCATCGCGATTGTCCGCACCGTGTTGCCGCCTAAATGTTGCTGAACTTCCAAGGTGATGGTGTCTTGACCTTGGCGGTCAACAGTCAGAGCGTTCAAAATGTCCGGCAGTTTTTCCGGGAAACGCACGTCCACTACCGCGCCAATGATTTGAGTGATTGTTCCTGTGTTCATATTTTTGATTAACGACATTTTTCGACAACTATCAACATACGCGTCATTTGCCCATTACTATCGCTACGCATCATTCTAACGCCGCCTTGCCTGCGCTAATTTCGGAAATTTCCCGCGTAATTCCGGCTTGCCGCGCTTGGTTGAATGAAAAAGTAAGATCATCAATCATCTCGCCGGCCGCATCCGAGGCGTTACGCATCGCCAACATCCGCGAGGAATGTTCCGACGCCGTTGATTCCAAAAGCGCCTGATAAATCTGCACTTCCACCAGCCGATTGATCATCATTTCCAGCACAATATCCGGCGATGGTTCAAAAAGATAATCAGCGCCGCGTCCAAAACCTTCAAATTTCGCGCTGGCTTTCGGTGTCTCACCCGCATCGGCTGATAATTCTTGAAGCTGGGCATCAATATCCGCCGTTCGTATCGGCAGTATCTGCCGCAATTTGGGTTTTTGCAAGATGGCAGAAATGAAATCAGTGTAGGCAATGATCACTTGATCAAATTTCTTGGCGGCATATTCTTCAATCACCAAACGGCTGATCGGCCCGGCGTCAATAATGGACGGCTTGTCGGCGATGGTGTGAAAGGAAGCAAGTATTGGTTTGCCCAACCGCGCCAAGGCCCGTTCCCCCTTTTTTCCAATGGTCACTAGGGTCACTTCCTTAAGCGCCGGATTTTTTAATTGTTCAACGACTTTTCTAATGATGTTGGCGTTCAAGCCGCCGGCCAACCCGCGATTGCTCGTGATAACCAAAAGCAAGACACGGCGCGGCGGACGATGCGCCAGTAACGGATGCTTGCGGGAAATTCGCCCAGCGCTCAAGTGCGTCAAGAGTTCCCATCCCAATTGCGCGTAAGTGCGACTGCCAAGAGCGGCGGCCACGGCTTTGCGCATTTTGGAAGCGGCTACCAACTCCATGGCTTTGGTGATCTTGCGCGTGCTGCGGATGGATTTGATGCGGGATTTAATGACCCGAGTAGAAACAGCCATATGTTCTTGGGGACACTTCTAAATTTCCCTTGGGGACACTTCTAAATTTCCCTTGGGGACACTTCTAAACGCTTTGCGTTTAGAAGTGTCCCCTTTAGAACTGTCCCCCTTTTGGTAATTAGACCTTCTTAAAATTCTCTATCGTTTTTTTGAGCGCCTTCTCAACATCTTCACTCAATTCTTTTTTCTCCCGCAGAAGATCAAGGGCTTTGGCGCCGACGCCGTCAAGATAATCGTGGAATTTTGATTCCCAACCGCGAACTTCTTCAACCAGCACGTCATCAAGGTAACCGTTGATGACGGCATAAATGATGGCCACCTGATGTTCGACGGCCATTGGTTGGTATTGCGGTTGCTTCAAAATTTCCACCGTCCGCCGACCGCGCTCAATTTGGTTCCGCGTGGCTTCATCCAAATCCGTGGCAAATTGCGCAAAGGCCTCCAGTTCCCGAAACTGCGCCAAATCCAAACGCAAACGTCCGGCCACTTTTTTCATGGCCTTAATTTGCGCCGCCCCGCCGACACGGGAAACGGAAAGCCCCACATTCAAAGCCGGACGGATTCCGCGATAAAACAAATCCGACTCCAAATAAATCTGACCGTCGGTGATAGAAATGACGTTCGTTGGAATGTAAGCCGAGACATCACCGGCTTGCGTTTCAATAATGGGAAGAGCGGTCAATGATCCGCCGCCGTTTTTTTCACTCATCTTGGCGGCCCGTTCCAGCAGACGCGAGTGCAGATAAAAAATGTCTCCGGGGTATGCTTCGATCCATAAAATATTCGCCCATGGCTGAACCGGCATAGGGCGCAATAAAAGAAAGCGCGGCCGGATCAGAAGCGCCGGCCACCACCACAATGGTGTGCTTCATAGCGCCGGCTTCTTCCAATTTGGCCACGATTCGCGCCACTTTTGATTCCTTCTGGCCAATGGCAACGTAGACACAGATAATGTCTTTTTGATTGATAATGGCATCAACGGCCACCGCCGTTTTGCCGGTTTGACGGTCACCGATGATCAGTTCACGCTGTCCGCGACCGATCGGAATCATCGCGTCAATGGCTTTGATACCGGTTTGCACCGGTTGATGCACCGGTTGCCGCGCCAAAACGCCGGGCGCGACCTTTTCAATTGGATAAAACTTGGTTTCTTTAACGGCGCCTTTGCCGTCAAGCGGTTGGCCGAGCGGATTTACCACGCGGCCGACAAAGGCCTCGCCGACCGGCACGGAAAGAATGCGTTTGGTGCGTTTGACCGTGTCCCCTTCTTTCAAATGTTTGTACTCGCCCAAGATCATGGCGCCGACGGTTTCCTCTTCCAAGTTCAAAACAACGCCAAAAGTAGAAACATTGACGTTGGGCGCGGCCGGAAATTCCAGCATTTCACTGGCTTGGCACGCAGTTAGTCCGGTCATGCGGGTAATGCCGTCGCCGACTTCAATCACCGTGCCGATTTCTTGCACGTCCGCGCCATTCTCAAAACCGGCAATTTGTTTCTTGAGTGATTCTAAAATGTATTCAGAGGTGGTGGGCATATCGTAATTATTGCGCTAAAATTTTTTGAACCTTTCCAAAGAACCTTTGACCGTGGCGTCAATAATGACGTCCTCCATTTTGATCATCACGCCGCCAAGAACGCGGGCATCTTCTTCAAGATACACAAATTCTTTGCCGAGCAATGTTTTAAATTTTTTTTGCAATTCTTCACTAACGCGATGAGCGGTAACAACGGTGGCTGATTTTTTTTTGCGCGCCAGTTCCAGTTTTTTGGCGGTGGCCGTCAAGATGCTTGGGAGTAATCGCGTTTGGCCCTGTTTTTTTATGGCCGCCACAAAATTAGTGATCACGCCTTCACCTTGATTCCGCGATTTTCCCTCAAGCAATTGAATCAATGCGTCCGCGTATTTGGCGGCGATATTTTTTTTCATAATTTAGAAGTGGCGCCTTTGAGAGTGACACCTTGCACGTCTACCATTGCCGCCTCCAGCAATTCCCGGTCTTTTTTGGCGTCAATTTTTTCACCAAGAATTTTTTCCGTGAGCGCTGCCACCAAGGACGCGGTTTCTTGGCGCAATTCTACCCGCGCACTAACTTGATCATGAGCAATCTGCAACTTGGCCGCGGCGATGACATTGGTCACTTCGTCTTTGGCCTTGCTCATCATTTCCTCACGGCGCTTGTCGGCCGTTTCCTTCCCTTCCGCAATTACTTTCTGCGCCTCATGACGCGCTTCCTTCAATATATTTTCTCGCTCCGCGACGCTGTTTTTCATTCGCTCTTCAATCAGCTTGGCGTCATCCAAACTTTTTTCAATTTTTTTGGAGCGCTCATCCATGTGTTTGACGAGCGGCTTGAAAACCCAACGCCAAAGCACCAAAAGCACAATCACAAAATTCACCAATTGGGCAAGGAAAAGTTTCCAATTGATGCCCAGCAGTTGAACAAATGATTCTTTAACAACTTCCGGTTCCATAGATTATTTGAAGGCGGCCGCAACGCTACCTTCGCGATAGCAATGCGCAAATGTCGTGTTGCTTAGAACAAGAACGACATTTGCGCATTGCTATCGCTGGTAGAGAGCGCAGGTGTGTGTCGTCTCGGCGACCATTTCGTCCGAGGTCGCCGAACGACACACACCGAACTCCTGCGGATTTAACGTTCTCCGCCAAGTAGCAACGTTACAACGTAAACGCCACGACCAGCGAATAAATCGCGATCGCTTCGGCAAACGCCGCGCCCAAAAGCATGGGCACAAACAACTTGCCGGACGCTTCCGGATTGCGGCCAATGGCCTCCATGGCCTTGGCAACAATTTTGCCAATGGCTAAAGCCGGCGCAAAGCCGCCAATGGCCATGGTAAAACCTTTGGCCAAAATTTTTGCAACTTCTGGTTCCATACGACCTTTAAGTGTCAGCGGGTCCGCGAGAGGGAAGGAATTTATTCTCGCATTGTCGCTGATCGGGTGCACACCCGACGGCTACCTCGCAAAGTTTGTTCGCGAGATAGCCGCCGATTGTTCACGAATGCGCCGATGCGGCGGCCGCGTTAGGCGTTTCTTCATTCCCGTGCGGCGCGGTGGTGGCGATTTCCAGATAAACCAAAGTCAGCATGGAAAAAACCATGGCTTGAATGACGGCCACGATCAATTCCAAAAATTGAAACGGCAGAGGCATCAGAAATGCCACCAATGATGAAAGAACGGTCAGCAGAACTTCACCGGCAAAAATATTGCCGAATAAACGGAGAGAGAGTGAAAGTATTTTAGCGACTTCCGAAACAAGTTCAATGAGACCGACCATAAATTCAATGACGGCCGTAAAAATGGCAATGCCGCCGTGACGAAATGATTGCCAAATTCCGCCAAGGTTAATAAACTTGTTGGCGTGCTGGAAAAAACCAATCGTTAAATCCGAAGTGGCCGGACGCAATAAGGGGATAATGGTGGGAATGCCGTGTTCAATTTCTTTGAGGCCAATCGTGCCAGTGCCGGGAATTTGCGCCAGCAAGTTGGAAAGAACGATAAAAAGAAAAAGCGAACCGACAATGGGCAGAAATTTTTTTGACTTGGCGCGATTCTGCGTTACCTGATCAATGAAGTTCAAAAAAAGTTCAATCACGGCTTCAGCGGCGTTTTGAATTCCTTTGGGAACGCGGGATTTTTTTACGCGCAAAACCGCGCCGAGCGCAATGATGATGGAAACGGCGATCCAACTGTTCAGAAGCGCATTGGTAATCGGCAGTGAGCCCAAATGGGTAAGCGGTTCAGCCGCTAAGGAAACGGACATATCATTTTTTCTCAATTGATTCGTATTCTTTGGCAAGGGCTTTAGAACGTTTCCAGATTCTGAAGGCGGAAATACTGAAGGCGACGAAGAAACTTAGAATGAGTAGCCACGGCGCCGTGCCGTATTTTATATCAAGCCGTTTCCCAATCCAACTCAATAACACGATTGGCGCGGCGATAGTGATGCCAAACTCGCCGACGATTTTCAATCCAAGCAAAATATAGCGGCGGTCATTTTGATTTTGGCCACTTTTTTGGTTGGGTTTTTGCTCTGGAAAGTTATCCACAATGTTGCCCTGAACGCTCAAATTGTACGGTTTTTTTGGGAGAGTGTCAATTTGTAATAAAATTTATCTAATTCTTTTTGCTAAATTAAGCGATTTTATTTGATTTGGAGGGATTTTGCTATTGACAGT
This sequence comes from Candidatus Magasanikiibacteriota bacterium, assembly GCA_015661005.1. Lineage (GTDB taxonomy): Bacteria > Patescibacteriota > Patescibacteriia > Magasanikbacterales > JACTTX01 > JACTTX01. Next base: position 19,002 of record JACTTX010000007.1, on the reverse strand, counting down.
ATTCGCCGGAGGTGTTAGAGTGTTCTCAACAGTTGGCCCAGGCCCAACTCCGCAACATTCTGTCGCGAGCGCGATGGAAGGTAAACCTGGCGACTGGTTCTGCTGCCTCAGTTTAGGGGGCACCAGTTGGGAGACAAGGATTCTTGCGACTCGCATCGTGAGATTGCCGCGTCCCCCCGGCGTGCGAGCGCTGGAATTGCGGTCAGTAGTACCCCTCCTAGTGATTGTGGCGAGGGCATTATGCACGCCTACAGTCACTAGGAGGGAAGAAACGAGCGCTTCGGCGCCTTGTGAGTGACTAAAGCGGGCACTCACTTGATCTCGCAGAAAACTAACCCGCCTACCCGGTTGGTGGAGCTTGAGGAGAAACGCGCACACTCTCCTCGCTCCACCGCCGGTTATTGAACCGCCACCTTCTTTAACGGATGGTGGTTCTTTGTTTTTATTTATACGCTAATCCCAAAAAGTTTCTCCGCATTTGCTGTTGTTTGCGCCCCAACTTTATCAAAAGTCACGCCTTTAAGTTCGGCGATTTTTTCCGCCACAAATTTTACGTACGTCGGCTCATTGCGTTTCCCGCGGTGCGGAATGGGTGTCAGGTACGGCGCATCGGTTTCAATCATAATCATTTCCAGCGGCGCGGCCCGAATGGTTTCCCAAACCGCGTTTTCACTCTCCCCTTTCCGTGGCGGAAAAGTGATCGTACCGGTAAAAGAAATAAAAAATCCCAGTTCAAAATATCTTTGCGCCTGCTCCCATGTTCCGGAATAACAATGAATAACGCCGCCGCGTTTCAGTTTGTCGGCCTCGCGATATTCTTTGAGAAGGCGAATCACTTCTTCATGAGCATCGCGAACATGCACAACAACCGGCAAACTCAACTCCTCGCACAAATCCAGATGCTGTCTAAAAACTCGTTCCTGTTTTTCCTTGACAACCATCGGATCAAGTTCTTCCGGTATCCGATAATAATCCAAACCGCATTCGCCAATGGCCACAACTTTTTTTGATGACCGAGCCAGCGTCCGGTAATATGCCGCGTCAAAATCTTCAGCGCGGGTCATAAAGGACGGCAGTTCCGCTTCGTCAATAGGAACACTGAACAAATGATTGGGATGCAATCCAACGGCGCACCAAACGCCGTCGTTGGCATCCGCAACAGCCACACCATTTTTTGACGTTGTTGATTGCGTGCCGATCGTGATCATGGAAACACTCGCCGCCAGCGAACGAGTGATGACCTCATCCATATCCGCGTCATAGGCCTTAAAATGAATGTGGCAATGCGTGTCAATCAACATTTATTTTGTGGTCGTGGCCGTTAGCGGCAAACTGGCGTCAATAGTTTTAACGCCGTAATCAATCGCCTTAGGCACAAGTTCCTTGATTTTTTTCCAAGTTCGCGGAACCAGAGGATACAAAACCTGCGCCGTGTTCATGGTCGTTCGCGCTATCGGAGAGGCGGCAATCCGTCCGGCGGTCTTGGCGGTCAAAGGATTTTGTAAAGCAAAAACCAAGGTCAATCCGACAACGAGTATTCCTTCTAAGATACCCAGAAGAGCGCCGAGCAAACGATTGGCTGAAGTTAAAAACGGCAGTTTAGCCGCAATATTGAAAAATTTTTCCGCCAGCCAAAAAAGAAAACCAATTAGACGGTTCACCACCACAAAGGCAATGATAAATCCGGTGATTTTCATCGGGAGTGACGGCTCATTTCCGGCAACGATCCATCGCGCCACGGTTTCTCCGTAATGGCTGGCAATGAAGGCGCCTAAAACCGCGCCGGATAGGGAGCCAATCGTGTGAATGATGCCGAACCAAAAACCAAAAAGCGCGAAACCAAAAAGAACAATGAGTAGAATAATATCAAGGATGTTCATAAATTATTTATTTAAGGCCGGGAAAAGCGGCACGCCTTTTTTAATGGGCGTACCTTCTTTTAACCCCCCCCATTTAAGTATGGCAGATTCTGGCCGAAGCGTGGAGAGTCCCAACGCCGTCCAAATTTTTTGCGCCGTTTCCGGCATTACCGGAGCGATCATAATGGCGGCAAGACGCAGTGATTCCAGTAAGCGGTAAAGCAAAGCGTTCACAGCCGCCGGATCCTTTTTTACCGTTACCCACGGCTTCATCTCCTCAATGGCTTTGTCCAGCGACGCCAAAAACTCCCAAACTTTTGCGAGCGCTTGATCCAACGCAAAAATCGTCATGGCGTTTTGATAACTTTCAAGATACGGCGCCGCTTCACCGTGAGATGGCGGCGGTGTTTTTCCATTGGCGTATTTTTCCACCATGGTGAGGGTGCGCTGAACCAAATTTCCCAGTTCATGGGAGAGATCCGCGCGATAACGCTCCTCAATTTTGACGTAGGAAAAATCGCCGTCATTTTGAATGACAAGCTCGCGGCAAAAAAAATAACGTACGGTGTCAGCGCCGTAATTTTTTACGAGTTCAAATGGATCAACGACATTGCCGATGGTTTTGCTCATCTTCTGTCCGTCAACCGTTATCCAGCCGTGAACAAGAATGTGTTCTGGCAGTGTTAAACCGGCGGAGATAAGCATCGCCGGCCAAAGAAGCGAATGAAAACGATTGATTTCTTTGCCGACGAGGTGAACATCAGTCGGCCAGAATTTTTTGAAAAGCGGGGCGGACTCATCCGGAAAACCCAGGGCCGTCAAATAATTGGTCAGAGCGTCAAACCAAACATACATCACTTGGGTATCGTCATCCGGCACCGGAACGCCCCAGGACGTTTGCGACGTTTCCCGCGAAATGGAAATGTCTTCCAGGCCGTCATTCAAAATTGCTTGCATTTCATTTCGTTTGGCCTCGGGGATGACAAAATTTTTATGGCGCGCATAATATTCTTTGATGAGCGGCGTATATTTTGACAAAGCAAAAAAATAATTTTCCGCTGACATTTTTTCCGGCGCCGTCAAATGCTCCGGACATTGACCATCCATTAAATCTTTTTCGGAAATAAATGATTCATGGCCGACGCAGTAAAGGCCGGCATATTTTTTTTTGAAAATGTCCCCGGATTTTTTGGCCCGTCGCCAGAGTTCGCGGGCGCCCAATTTATGCCGGTCTTCGGTGGTGCGGATAAAATCATCATTGGTGAGATTCAAGGCCGGTGTGAGATTCCGAAACGCTTGCGACAGTTCATCAGTAAATCTTTGCGGCGATTGGGCGGCGGCTTTGGCCGAACGTTCCACTTTTTGCCCGTGTTCATCCGTGCCGGTCAGAAAAAAAACCTCGTCGCCTTTGAGGCGATGATAGCGCGCCAGAGCGTCCGCGAGCACGCTGGTGTAGGCGTGGCCAAGATGCGGCCGGGCGTTCACATAATATATTGGCGTCGTGATATAAAATTTGGCCATATTTATTGTCAGCCCTTCATCCCCGCAGCTTGCCGCGGGGATGGCAGGGTCGGGTTTATCGGCGGCGCACGGCAATAACATATTCCCCTTTTTGCGGCGTGGCCTTAATTTTGAGAATTACGTCCGAAATTTTTCCGCGATAAATCGTTTCAAACATCTTTGTCAATTCCCGACCGACACATACTTGGACGTCGCCGACATTATTCAGCATTGCTGACAGGGTTTTCAAAATCCTGTGCACGGCTTCAAAAAAAATCACCGTATTTTTTGTCTCATTGATTTCCTTCCAGAACGCGGTCTGGCCTTTCTTGGGTGGAAAACCAAGGAATAGAAACCTGTCCGTGGGAAATCCACTGACACTCAAAAGAGCGGTGACGGCCGATGGTCCGGGGATGGGAACAATCCGCAATTCCGGTTCGTGCCGTAAAAGATATTCAATCAAGACGTTACCGGGATCAGAAATTCCCGGCGTTCCGGCGTCCGAAACCAGGGCGATTTTTTCTCCGGCTTCAAGCGCCATCAAAATTCCCCGGAAAATTTTTTCACTGGAATGATGATGGAGTGGCTGAAGTTTTACGTTGGCCGGAAAATCAAAAAGTTTACGCGCCACTCGCGTATCCTCCGCCAATACGCGATCCGCGGTTTTAAGCGTTTGCGCCGCCCGCGGTGATAAATCGTTGCGGTTGCCAATGGGCGTAGCCACAATAAACAATTCTCCAGACATGTATTTATTCTATCAGCTTACGGGAAAAAATCAACATTATGATTTTTAATCTTTCCAAATAACTACCGCTGGATTCGGCCCGCGCGGATTCCAAATCGGGTAACCGTTGAAATTCGTTTCGGCGGTGTTTTCCAATTCAATTCGCGGCGCTGATGAGAAATTTTTAAAATAATATTCCGATACTTCGCGGCGATTGCTTGACGATAAAGGGCTGGCATCAAGCGGCAGACCGACATTTTTAATTCCTCGGCGCATGCCAATAATAATCGCTTCGTCTAAAACGGCGCGGATGAGCTGTTCGGTGTTTAAATCTGATAATATATTTTGACGCGGATTATTGGCGCGCACAATTATAATCGGCTCTCCCGTTTTAGTTTTTGTCTCAATCAGGAGTGTGCATCCGCGCAAGCGTTCACGCGGTGTGTTTCTTCCGGTCACAAAGGCCAAACAATGAATATTGGGAAATTCGCCGGCCGCCAGTTGTTCTTGTGAGGCAATCGTGCAAGTGCCAGCCAGGTAGCGCGCATAAATCCGCAAAAGTCCATGGGAAGGCACAAATGATAACGAAATAGTTCTTTCTTTTTGGCCCGCCTTGGCGAGCCGCACATCATCCTCATGATATCCGGAAGGTAGCTTGAAAAGTGCGGGATTTCGTGTCCGCGCCGATTCAAAGATGCCAATGATCCGTGCTGGATTATCTTTTTCTTCATATCCTGTTGCTCCAAAAATCGACGAAAGCAGTTCAGCGCCCAATTTAGTTTTGAGGAGCGGAGAAGTTTTGTCAGCGATGATTTCGTGCGTCAATGTTTGTTTCATTCGCTGAATCTCGTTAATTAAGGCCGACACACGTTCAAATTTTTTTAGGCGTTTGCCGAAAGCCTCTTGCAAAAGAGACATACTGTCGGCGGACAAACCGCCAACTTGACCGCTTCGCCAAAGCTCCAAACAAATCCGGAATATTTTTGGCGCATTGACCATCCCGAAATTTTTGACAAATTTAGCGGTAAGCTCGCCATCGGCTGAATTCAGCAATGATAAAAATTTTTCTTGAACCGCAAATGCCACGAGAGGGTCAAGCTCTTTAACCCAGGGGTCATATTCCATGCGGCTGGATCGTCTTTGCCCGCGACTTACCCTGATGATCCCGCCAGCCCAGGGAATACTCTCGGCGAGTTCGGGATGACGCGATAAAATAGTATCCAGATCTGATGGATCAAGGGTGGCTAATTTAGTTTTGTCAATTGTCTCATGATTAATTTTTGCGCCGGTTGCTCTAGAAAGTATGACGGCCTGCTTAAGATGTCCGTGCTTGAGTAAATCTTTGACGGACTCGGCAATAATTTCCGGCGCTGGTTCCTGACCGGTAAAAGCGCGAAACTTATTTATTTGCTCCAAACCGGCAAAACGGAAAACGGCCCGCCATCCCGCCTCGATCGTCTGATTATCCAAAATAATTTCAATTCTCGTTAAATCAGAAAGTAAAATAGCGTAATCCGTCAAGCCGACAATTATCCATTCCCGCGCTTTTTTCTGAACAAATTCAACCGGTAATTCCAAACGGACGCCGGTCGCCTCCATTAAACTGGTAATTTCAAAAGGGACGTCCTCTTCTGCGGCCTGCCGGTAACGTTGCCGGACTTGGTTTTCATCCACTTTGGCTCCCGATTGGCGAAGTTTTTTTATGGTCGGATAATCCAGACGCCGGATAGCGTCGGAGATTTCTTGGCTGGGTGGCGTTTCTCTTGATTGTTCGGGCGGGCGCCAAGGCACAAAATTACGGATAAAGCTGATTTCCTTCCTCATCAAAAAGTTTAATTGCCAAAGTTGGACACGATTGCGCCGCGAGCATTAAAGTATCATCATCCATGGCGATGGCCGCCAGTTCCTCGCGCTTGGTCGGGCCGGAGTCCGAATCCCCTTTTGATTTAAAAATCACGGCTTTGTTTTCCGCGTCCAATTGAAAAACGCTCGGGGCAACAACAACACAACTCTGCGCGCCAATGCAAAGATCGCGATCAACTTCTATCCGCGCGATTTTTTTTTGTTTAAGCTGTGGGTCATTCATACCCACAGCATTTTAACCGAAATACTTCTCTTTGTAAAATCTGACGAGTTCCTCAATCGCCGGAATTGCCGCCGGATCACCAACTCCTACTTTAAGTTTATTTTGAACTTCCTCTAAATTGGTGGCGCCTTCAAGGACAGCTTCCTCAATATCTTTGTCCGTAACATTGAGTCGCGCGTCAATGATCCGGGCGCCTTCAACAATGACGCGCTCATGCTGACCGGTGGCGTGAAAATAATTATTGACGGCTTTGCGAAACGCCTTATCCGCCAAAACCGAGCAGTGAATTTTCCGGTTGGGCAGGCCGCCCAACCGTTCCATAATGTCTTGCGGCTTAATTTTTAGCGCCTCGGCCATTTTCATACCGCCGTTTTCCGTCACCATTACGGAAAACATTGAGGTGGCGGCAATGGCCGAACCGCAACCAAAAGTTTTCCATTTCAATTCCTTTATCCGATCTTGATCGCGATCAACTTTGATCCAAATGTCCATAACGTCTCCGCAGGCCGGACTCCCGACCGTCCCCCGCGCATCAAAATCTCCTTCGGTCGGTTCCTCTAACAATAAATTGCGAGGATTGAAAAAATGATCCTTGACAATCGGCGAATACAACCAGCGCTCGCCGGTTCGCGCATTCACCACATCGCTTTTTTGCATGGCCGAAACATTGAGCGGTTCCATATTTTTCTATTTATTGTCTGTGTATCGCTTGATTGTTATTTGCCATCCAATGCGGCACACCGTCGCTCACAAACGCTTCGCGCCGGGCAATTTGATCTGCGTCCGCATCTAAATCTAAATGCACCGGTGAAATCGCGCGCAATTTTTCCACGATGGGCGGCAGAACATCCAACACATAAGTGGTGGACCGGCCGAGCGTGAAACGCATACTGCCGTGAGCAAATTCATAAGGACGTCCGCAGGCCACAATCACGTGCGAGGGATCCAAGGATTCAGAGGTGCAGGCGCTACCGGTGGAAGCGGCGATTCCGGCCTCGTCAAGATATAAAAGCAAGGCCTCGCCTTCAATGTCCAAAATGGAGACGTTGATATTATTGGGAAGCCGTTCTTGCGGGTGGCCGTTCAGCGCGATTTTCGGAATCCTTTTATGAAGTTCGGCAATAAAATAATCGCGCAATGTAATAAGACGGGCATTTTCTTTTTCTTTTTCTTCTTGCGCCAACTCCAAAGCCGTCGCCAACCCGACAATGTAAGGAACATTTTCCGTTCCCGAACGCAGACGGAATTCTTGTCCGCCGCCAAAAATAATCGGTTGAACTTTGACGCCGCGTTTCCGATATAGCGCGCCAATGCCTTTTGGTCCATAAATTTTACTGCCGTTCAAAGTGAGGAGATCAACTTGGAGCGCTTGAACATCAATGTCCAAAACGCCGACCGCCTGGCAGGCATCAGTGTGAAAAAATGGCGGATCAAGCGGCGTGCGCCCGCGGCTTCGTTTCCACTCACGGATGGCTTTCCCAATCTCCGCCACTGGTTCAATAGCGCCGATTTCATTGTTGGCGTACATTATGGAAACGAGCAGAGTGTCTTCACGCAATTTGGGTATAATTTCCTTGGCGCCCACCCGTCCGCTGGCATCAATTTCCGTGTAAGTCAAGGCAAATCCTTCGCGCTTTAATTGTTCCATTGGATTGATGACGGCGTGGTGTTCAATCGGCGAGGCAACTAAATGTTGGCCCTTATTTTTGTAAGCGCGAGCAATTCCAAAGATGGCTAAATTGTCGGATTCCGTTCCACTGCCCGTGAAAATAATTTCTTCGTTCCGACAATTTAAAATTTTCGCGATGCGATCGCGTGCGCTGGAGACAGCCACGCCGGCGCGACGGCCGTCAGCATAAAGTCCACCCGGATTCCCGGCTTCGTCGGAAAAATACGGAAGCATCGCGGAGAGGACTTCCGCGCGAACGGGAGTGGTAGCGGCGTGATCAAGATAAACGTGACGAAGCGCGGGCATATTTATATTACGGCGGTAATTTTTTTGGCGGAAATTTCCGGAACCCGCGCCATCAGCAGATCAGTCAGCGTCAAGGCGTTCAGATATTGGTTGATTCTGCTGTTCACAAAACCAATACTACGACGTGTAGCACAAAATGACTCATGACGGCATTTTGGCGCGTTCATTTGAAGACACGGAACAATGGCTACCGGCCCGTCAACGGCTTCAAGAATTTTCTGAAGCGTGATATCCTTGGACTGTTTCGCCAGCCGGTACCCGCCTTTTGTTCCCTTGACGCTGGTCACGATTTCGGCGGCGCGCAATTTCCGGGCAACGTGCTGAAGAAAAAGCGCCGAAAGACGCGCCTCATCAGCAAATGATTTAATAGATAAAGGATGGCGGCTTTTGTTTTTAGCAAGAGCGCTTAAAAATTGCACGGCGTAATCGGATTGTCTGGTGAGTGTCAGCATTGCAATATCATAGCAATTTAGTATGATATCCGTCAAGGGTTTTATGCGCGGATCCAAATCGGCGTTATGATGGCTAAAATAAGCAAAAAAAATAATCTCACGAAGAATGTCCGAGAGATTCAGCTTTCCATGGATTATCCCCTAGAATTTAAAGCCGGACAATTTTTAATGTTCAAAGTTCCGACGCCGACAGGATTTGTTGAGCGCGCTTACTCCATTGCTTCCCCGCCGACGCAAAACCAATCCCTGCTTTTTTGTTACAAAGCGCTTGACGGCGGTGTCTCCACGCAATTTTTAGATCAGGCGCCGCACGGCACGCAAATTGAATTGCGCGGCCCGCTCGGCCAATTCACGATTGATGACTCTCTTGAACCGTTAATTCTTGTTGCGACCGGTACGGGCATGGCGCCGTACCGCTCTATGCTTTTGGAATATTTGGATGAACGCCGCGGTCAAAGGGAGATTCATTTAATTTTTGGCGTTCGCTCGATCCAAGATATTTTTTGGCGTGATTTTCTAGACGGTCTGGCTGTCGCTCACAAAAATTTTTCTTACGAGATCACTCTTTCCGCGCCAGACGAATCATGGAGCGGATTATGCGGCCGCGTGACTGATCATCTTTTGCCGGAGATAAAACGCGGCATAAAAACATTTTATCTTTGCGGCTCTTCGGCCATGGTCAAGGACGTCCGCGCCAAATTGATAAACGTCGGCGTGGCGCCGACGAATATTCATTTTGAGATATTCTCGTGAGTGTTAAAAAATAGACCAGCCAATGTCGTTCTTGTCTTGCGTTGAATACTAACCGGCAAATGTCGTGTAATGTTCAAATAGTAACCTATAAATATCGTGTTCTCCAATCAAGAACGATATTATAGGTTACTATTTGAACAGAAGACAAGAACACCCTTTGCCGGTTACTATTCAACGCCAATCGAAAACACCATTTGCCCATCTGTTTTTTTTAACTTCAATGTTAAAGAGGCAAAGTCATATTAATCTGCGCCGTCCTCGCCGCTCCGGTGGATTCGGACGTAATCGGCAAGTCAAACACCACCGGCACCGGCCGAATGCCGCCGCGCAGATCCGGATAATAAAGCTGACGATTCTTTTTTCCAAACTCATATACTTCTCGGGTTATCCGCACATCATCAAGGCAGTATTTTTCAATTTTCTCCCACTCCCCATGTTTAAACCACTCCACGGCCTGCAGACCGTGGGCGCTTTTGGCCGTATTCAAAGTGGACTTGGCAATGTCATCCAGTTTGACTCTAAACCCGAGCGCGCGATGAATGTGCGCCAAAATATCCAGTTGCGGAATTTTCATCAGATCACCGGCGTAATAATTTTGCAAAACCGGCACATCAAAACTGACTTGGTTAAAACCGATCAGTCGTTCGGCCCGTTCAAACAGCGGCCACATTTCTTTCAAATTATCCTCTCTAAAAACGCGATACTGATCATCCTCATAAGTGTAAACGCCGACAACAGAAACCCGCAGTCCGCGGTGATTGCCGAAGCCGACGTCGTCAAAAGTATTTTGCGTTTCAATGTCAAAAACAAGTTCTTTGGACATAATGCAGTTCTTCGCTGTTGTGAATATCGGTCGGCAAAAATCGTGTTGCTTAGAACAAGAACGCTTTTTGCCGACCGATATTCACTCCAGATTTTGGTCTCCGAATTCTACTCAAGACACGTCGGATCGTCGCAATAATCATCAACCAACTCGCGGAAAAGTTCCACGCGTTCCTGGACAATTTCCTCGTGATGCGTCGGATCACCTAAACGCTCCTCATCTTCCACCACCTCCTGACAAACAACGGCGGCGATTTTGGCCAAGGCCTCCTGATTATCAATCATTCCATTCGCCTCAACAATAACCTCCACCGGAAATTCAGCGCCGCGGCCATGATGCGTGGAACTTAATTGCTCAATCAATTCACTGTAATCCGCTTCCGCGGATTCCAATTCCTCCCCGATAAAAGTTGCTGTCCCCAACATACGCAAAGAACATTTATGCTTTAAGCGCCTCCTCAATTTGTTTCTGCTCAAAACCGATGATAATTTTCCCGCCAACGTCAATAACCGGCACACCCATCTGTCCGGATTTTTTTACCATCTCCTTCGCCTTATCCGCCTCTGCCGAAACATCATAATCAGTGTAAGCGATATTTTGTTTTTGGAAATACGCTTTAGCCATCTTGCAATACGGGCAGGCTGGCGTGGAATAGATAATAATTTTTTTCATACTTCGCAATCATTAAACCAATAATGTATAGAATAGCACGATCGCTGAATGCTGCGAGTCCAGTTATCCACAACTCCTATTATATGATCTCAAAGCCAATAAAATTTTGAAGCGGCGCTTCAGAGATCTCCACCTTATCCGTTCGTGAATATCCTGATCCGGCATAACACCATTGCACCAACTCGTGTAACTTTTCCGGCGATCCTTCCGTTTCAATAGAAACGGCGCCGTCATTTTCATTTTTTACAAAACCCTTGAGCCCTAATTCCAACGCTTTCTGCCGCGCCGAGTGACGGAAAAAAACTCCTTGAACGTGGCCGTGAACTTTGATGATCAAATGTTTATTCATTTGACCTTGATCTCGCCGTCATCAACCACAACGTCAATTTTTTCCAAACCACGTTTGGCGGGCCCGTGTTTAAGCGCGCCGTCAGCTTCAAATCTGGAACCATGACAAGGACAATCCCAAGTCCCGTCCGTATCATTCCAATCAATATCACAACCGCGATGCGGACAAACCGTAGAAAAAGCTTTCACCTTTTCCCCATCGCGATAAACGGCGATGGTTTGTCCATCAACATTTATTATTTTTCCTTTCTTCTCCGGCAGATCATTTAGTTTAGGCATATAGAACTATTGCACAATCACCTTGCCGGTAAGTTGGGGGTTTAAGTGATCATGATACGGACAGGTTTTAACGTCAGAAAAAACGACGCTGAATGAATCACTGGGCCCGAGGCCACTAAAGGAATTCAAGGTTGGACACACTTGGTGCGTTGGGTGCAAGGCCGAAGCGACCCAGTGCTCAATGGTATCTCTGTTCACCCAAGTAACTTTATCACCGGCCTTAATCGTCACCGAGGCCGGTTCAAAACCGGCGGCGGTGATACTGACGGTAACTTCTTTGGCCGCTGACTCCGTTGGTGCGACCGGGTCAGCCGGCGCCGACGGAGTCGCCGAATTCTCCGTGGTTATGCTCGCGCCGGTTATCACGATTTGTGTCATGAGTGGCGCGCCATTTTCATCCTTGGCGACTTGATCAGAAGAAAGTTTAAGTTGTCCATCACCATCATCAACGTAAACCTGCACAAAAAGTTTTTCTCCGGTTTTGGATTTGCGAATTAAGATGAAACTGGAGTCAGTGTAAATTCCGGGACTAAGCAGAGCGGAGTTGCCAATCAGATTGAAGGGTTTGCCATTAGCTTCCTCTTTGATGGCGATAAAACCGGGAGCTTCCAAAGTAAAACCTTTGATAACCAGTTCATTACCGAGCGGTTGATTTTCCACGGTGATTAAATTTGACACCACGGGAACACTGACGGGAGCGCTGGCCTCAATACCGGGCGGCGCCGCAACCGGCGGCGCAGGAGCTTTTTTGTCCGAGCAACCCCAGCCGAGGAGAGTGACGACCGCAACGAGAGCAAAAATTTTGTAGCGCATAGTTTAAGGGTTATTAGAAACCAATTTTGGTTTTGATTTAAGAAATAATAAACTGCATAAAAGATTGCCGAGGAGCAACCCGTAAATCAAAGGGTCGCCAATCATAATCGGCCATTCACGCATCACGCTTATCTGACCAACGTATGATAGCACGACGCTAAAAAAACCGACAAGCGCTCCATAAAAGATACGCGCGCCGCCTGTGGGAAAGGAAGATGTCACCGGCTCAATCAATATCACCGTGGCAAAGAAAATAATCGCGCCGTCAATAATCAACGGCCGCAAGTTCATAAAAAGTTCAGTGAATGGAAGACCATTCCAAAGAAAGAACGCCGCCAGAAAAATCGCGTAGGAAATTAAAAAAGGAACGGCGACGCTAAGGCGGTCTTGACGCCAAAGAATAAAAATTGCCGCCGCGGCAATAATAATGAGTGGCGTGTTACCCCACGATGCGCCCCACCAAGAAATTGTCGGTGTGAAAAAAGCCAAGGCGCCCATGGCAAAAGCCGCCGGATTAAAGATATGCCGCGTCTTGCCAAAATACAGAAGATGCTTAGAAGCCACGGCTAAAAACGGCAACAAAAAAATTAAAAAAAATGACGGCGCCGGAATGGCCACCAATGATAAAATCAGTCCGGAAATCCAGGATGACGTTGGCAGATACCACACTCTTTCCCGAAGATACGTCCAAAGTAAATCAAAGAAGCTGTAAAGCGCGATTATAAAAATACTCCCCCGTAAACGTTCCGGATGACCCAAGGCAAACGAGGAATAAACTAAAAACGCGCCCAGATACGCCACCATGAAATACTTTATGTTGACACGGCGTTTCAAGACAGAGATGGCCATTCTGATATTATAGCACTGGAAGCGCCGGGGGGCCTTTTTGATGGCTCCCGAATTAAAACCCTCTCAAACTTTTGACATTATTTTACCAAACCTAATCCACAAATTCAAAAAGCGAAATCTGCACTAATTGCCCGCCGCCACAGGCGGCGGGCAAAACCCATTGGCTCGCGGGCAAAAAATTTTCCTCCCCTTGAACCCCTCCATTTTTTGCCCGCTCGCCGAAAATATCAGGGGAATTACAAAAATAATGAAATCATGATAGATTCAAAAACAGAGTTAGTACATTCAAAACCAAACACAGAAAGGAGCCTGCAATGGCACTTAACCTTAATGTCGCCTACGTGAAGTCGCCGTTCGTGCGGGTCGTCCAAAACGGCGACTCTGCGGTAATCTGGCATTCGTTGTTCGGTTATCCCAAAATCGTTCCTGTCGAGACGCTCGAATTCCTTGAATTTTTCTCAACGCCGAAGACGATCTGTTCGCAACTCGGCAATGAGCTGACGAGCGAGGATCGAGAAGCAATCGAGGAATTCCTTCGATGTTACTTCCTCGTCCTAGAAGATTTTGACGACCGAGCGTTCCTCGAAGAAAAAATGCGGACGCGCGAGGCGGAAATCGTCAGCGGCTCGCTGATCAATTATCTCGAACTCATCATGAGTGAGGCGTGCAACTTCCGTTGTACCTACTGCATCCACTTCAACAACTTGGAAACTTCTGACCGCATCAACAACCCCAAGAAGTTCATGCGGTTCGATACAGCCATGGGAACAGTGGATCGGTATCTCGAGATTCTTCGTGGGCATGGAAAGCGTGTCGCCGAGATCAACTTTGGCGGAGGCGAACCGCTGTTGGCATGGCCGGTTATCAAGCAAGCGCTTGAGTACTGCCGTGCTACCTACAGCTCGGAATTTGAGTTCCGCTTCTCGATCAACACGAATGCGTCACTCATCACGCCAGAGATCGCCGCGATTCTCAAAGAACATAGCGTCGAGATCGCTTCTAGTCTCGACGGCTTGCGCGAGGGAAATGATCGCGTCCGACTGACGAAATCGGGAAGCGGCACATTCTCTCAGATCATGCGCGGATTCGAAGCGCTGGCTCAAGCGGGATATCCGCTCGATGGCGTTGCGGTGACAATTACCGAAAAGAATTTTCACGAACTTGACGAGTCTATTGTCGACTGGGCAGTAGCCCGCGGCATGAAGAACGTCAGGATTGATATCGACGTTGTCGATATGGTGGAAATTCCGATTGAGGATATCGTCGCAAAGCTGATGCGAATTCGGCGCTACGCGGCGACACGAGGTGTTGATGTTCCCGGCTTCTGGTCACGGCCAGCCGAGAATCTTAACGAATCAACGCTCGAAAGCCGCGTCGCGTTCTGCGGCGCAGTCCGCGGCAACAGCATGTGCGTAGGCCCGTCCGGAAACATCTATGGATGCGGCTACAGCACGACCCAACTCGGGAGTCTCTCGGAAATCCAATCGTTTCATGCGCCCGGCACTGCCTACCATCGTTTCGTAAGAGACCATCTTACCGAAGTGATGGAAATGTGCAAAGGGTGCATGATCGAAGGACAGTGCGGCGGTGGTTGCAATATCACGCAAGAGTTCGCTCGGGCGACGAAAACCACCAAGATCGAACGAATGTGCGATTTCTACCGCCGCATGACCCAAGAGATTCTCCGAGAACAACTGCGAGAAGCGACGGCATCAGAGCCGGAACTTCTCCAACCTGCAACAGAAAGGAGGTGAATGCTATGCAGAAGGCACAGCTCAAGCAGCGGCCAGCCCTCAAGGTCAAGCCGTTGCCGAAGCTGAAGGTGCTCTGCACCTGTCAGCGTCCCAGTAACTGCCACTAAACGTGGCAACTTCACGGGGCTAAGGAAAAGTGATACACTTACCTTAGCCCCATTTTATTTTTATGGAAAAGTCTATCCAAAAAATTTGCAATGATTTGATAGAACAATACAAACGAGATAAAAATGTCTTAGGTATTTTGCTATTCGGATCTGTGGCAAGAAATAAATTTGATAAGTATTCCGATGTTGACATATATATTCTGTTAAATAAAAGAGGCAAATTTTCCAGAAATAATTTTGTAAAAAATGGTGTTCGTGTTGATATTATTTTGAATACAATAAAAGAGGCGAAAGAATATCTTAAAGAAGACAGAAATAATTTGCGTAGGATTACTTCCCATATGCTGGCCTATGGCAGAATTCTTTTCCAAAGACAACGGAATTTAGAAAAGATTCAAACTATTGCTAAAAACATTCTGAAGTTGAAAACTAAGTATAAAAATAGTGAGGTTTTAATGCATAAATACTCCATTGATGATTTTTGGGGAGAAGTTCAGCGCGACATACAGAAAAGAGACTATTTGGCTTTTGGTTTAGATAGCCACTTATTGGTGAATAATATAATAGAGTTATTTCTCAAGTTAAATGGGAAATTTTTAGGGCAACCAAACGAAACAATGATACAATTGAGGAAGTTAGATAAAAAATTTGCAGACCGTATAGAAAATTTTTATAAGGAGGGAAATATACAAAAAAGAAAGGTAATTCTTTCTAAATTAGTAAAGTATATCTATGAGACATCTGGAGGGCCATTGCCCCGAAAGTGGATTCTAAAAAATTAGAAAGATTAACTGAGGAGTATTGAATATCTTTGGCAATGCGCCTGATATTTTCAGCGAGCGGGCAAAAAATGGAGGGGTTCAAGGGGAAGAAAATTTTTTGCCCGCGAGCCAATGGGTTTTGCCCGCCGCCTGTGGCGGCGGGCAATTAGTGCAGATTTCGCTTTTTGGATTTGTGGATTAGGTTTGGTAAAATAATGTCAAAAGTTTGAGAGGGTTTTAATTCGGGAGCCATCAAAAAAATCTGTCGCTGACAGATTTTTTTGATGGCTCCGAGGGTGGGATTCGAACCCACGACCAAGTGGTTACATTTATCCAGCTGTTACCAACTGGGATGGACTATCTCATCCTCCACGAGGGAGGCCGGGCGCTCGCGCGAGATTATTGTTGGGACTCACTCGCTAGTCTCTACACCTTCCATGAAACCACGGCCCTTCATGGTTTGGCTCGGGATTGCCCTTGAGGGTTTCCCCGATTTCACCCGGTTTTACATCGCGCATTGCTACGCGGCGCTGCGATTATTCCGGCATGTATTTCACGATGGCAAATTGAGCGGCCATTTCTTTTAAACGGCGGCGTCGTTTGGCAACAGCCGCCTTTATGTACTCCGCTCTTGATGCGTAACTTCTTCGTTCCCCCATATTTCGAAATTATTTCACAGCCACCTGCTCTACCGCTGAGCTACCTCGGAATGCCAATAATTCTACCATCCAATCCCCTGTTGCACAAGGGCGTGGGACAGGGCTGTCAAACGGAAATTAAAATGTCCTAGTTTGCGGGAAATCAAAATGTCCTAGCCGGGGGTCGTTAATTGTTTAAGTGCCGTCGCGTTAGTTGCTTGCCGCCAAGGGTGATTAGCAGGAGGGATATGGACTTTGCTGGCATTCACTTGTGCGGATGTCTTAGCAATAATCCACGGTGGCGTTGCCTTTATGGGACGAACCGGAAGGATTCGGTAATTCAGATACTTCCCCCGAAGCCGTATGTGAACAGTGTGGTCGGTTCTTGCTTCTACTACCACCTTGTCCTTTTTGCAAATAGTCAACGGCTGGCACTTGGTTAATTGGTACCATTGATTTTGAAAACTAAAGGTGAAATCATTTTGTATGATCCTCTCGGTGTGTCGGGATAAGATGCTACCTAGTTTGGTCTGTTCTTTGGCAGGAAGCGGTTGATGCAGATTGGCGGTGAGGCGTGGCACCACCGAAAATTGAGCATTGAATTTGGGCAAATATGTGTTCAGAAACTCATTGGCCTCTTCTACGGTGGATACTCTTGCCAAGCGTAGCTCTTTGATGAGTCGGTCTTGCAGGGTTTCAAATAGTCGTTCAATCCTTCCTTTGGCCTGCGGACTATTAGCCGGGATCACTTCCACATGCAATTCCCGCATAGCGCGTTGGAATTGGGTAAGCGTATCGGGGTTGTCTTTGGCAAAAGGATGGTTCATGTGGTAGGTGCTGAATTTATCCAGATAAATAGCCCTGGGCTTGCCATGAGTACGAATATATTTATCCCAGAACCTGAATACGGGGAATACTCCTTCGTGATCTTCAAATACGGCCTGCGTCACTTGTGAAGTGGCATCGTCAATGGAAGCGAGCAAACAAAGCTCTCCGGTTCCTCCCCGATCTTCCAGCCAATGCTCGTATGAACCGTCAAACTGTTCCATCTCGCCGTAGGCAGATTTTCTCTCCCGCCACTGCCGGTGTTCCGGTGGTTTCTTTTTTGATCGCGGTTTCCATAGCTCTTCGGCGATCATGATCGCGCGGATGGTGTTGGGGTCGCGGTCAATGGCATGGGTTTCTTTCAGCTTCTCCGCGGCAAAGGTCGGACCGAAGTCAGGGTAGCGCTTATTCAAAAGAGCGACGATCTTTTTTCGTTCTTGTTCCGGCACGCGATGGTGTCCGGCTTTGCCGCGATTGCCATGGATGAGTCCGGCGGCGCCTTTCTTGATCACCTTGCCTTTCAGTCGTCTCACTTGGCGGGTGGAACGACGGAGCAGTCCTGCGGCGGCGCCGCCGTTGATTTCTTTTCTTATGAGACGTCGGATCACGTCGAATTTTTCTATCTCTGGCCTGGACATAGTGATACATATGGGATGATGGAATCAATTCGGTTGATGGCTAACTAAATTTTTCGCTCATTTACAAACAATTTCGACTGTTTCTGATAGAGTTTCACATGTATGAAAACTGTACATGTGAAATCGCCTTGCTGTCAGGCGCGCGCCCGCCGCTCCGGTGGCAAGCGCCGGCAGTGCACACAGTGCAAAAAAACATTTCGGATTCGGCCCAGGCGCCGTGGTCGGAAACGGATTCGACACACGGAGCGATACGTGAAGCGCGTCTTCGATCACGATTTTCAGGTCAAGCATCTGACGCGCGGCACGCTCCCGCTGGCCGCGGTTCAGAAACGATTTCAGGGAGCATTGTCCTCTGTCGTTTCAAAACCGCGATCAATGCGCATCCGTGGGAAACGGCTCGTCCTCATCATCGATGGCCGCTGGCACACCTTCCAAGGGAAGCGCTGGACGATGTATTTTTTGGCGGTGAAACCAACGGATCGAGATGAGGCAGTCATCCTTGACCCCATCCTTCGACCGGGCAAAGAATCGGTACAGACATGGAAAAAACTGATCGGCACGTCGATTGCCCCATCGATCAAAAACCGCATCGTTGCGCTTGTTTCTGACGGGATTGCCGGAGGCAAAGGATTAGCCATTGGCTTTGGCTGGCGCCACCAACGCTGTCATTTCCACCTGCTGAAAGAACTCGAGAAGCGGCGCGGGAAACGGAAACAGATTTCTGGCTGGACCGTGCGAGAACAGATATACCAGGATATTCGGGCGCTTCTCCGGACACAGACGCCAACCCGAATCTGTTTTCTCACTCGTCGGCTGAAACAGCGTGCGGCGAAAAAAGAATGTCCCAGAAAAATCCGCATGATCGTGAATAATGTCCTCGACGAGTTGCCGGCATTCCACTTGTACCTCACGCATCCCGAATGGAATCTCCCGAACACAACCGGCGTCATGGAATCCCTTGGCAACACCATCCGTGCCGGCGTAAGAAAAGTCCGAACTCCGGCATCGCTCATCCGCTGGGCCACGGCAGTCGTTCGATCGCATCCGAAATTTGTTTGCAAAAGAACAGATTATCAACCGAATTGATTCCATCATCCCATACATATCATAGATGAAACAGTTATGAATAACTGCTTCATCTTACCC
>JACTTX010000030.1 GCA_015661005.1 Candidatus Magasanikiibacteriota bacterium | reverse complement strand
TACGCGCCGCCCATTCGGCAAAAGAGGAGGAGCCCAAAGGGCGACGACGAGAGCGAGCGGAGCGAGCGATTTTGCCGAACTACTGATAAACGAACTTGCGTAAAATTGCCAATAAATATAGTATGATTGAAAACAATACTTTTGTCCATAAAGGGTTATGAATAAAGGAGGTGTGGATCATGCTCAACCAAAGTCCCCAAGTCAAGATCTAATTGTCCGACTCCAACAGGAGATGCGGTTGAGGCGGTTTAGTCAAAAAACAATCAAAAGTTATTTGCTCTACATGGGGGCATTTTTGCGTTTCGCGAACAAAAGTCCGCGCGATATCAACAACATTGATATCAAGGAGTATCTTGAGTATCTCGCGGAGAACGGCAAATCGGCTTCAACTTTGAATACGGCTTACAGCGCCTTGCGGTTTTATTTTGGAGCCGTTCTGCATCGCAAATTTTTTATGCACATCCCGCGGGCAAAAAAGCCGCATCAACTTCCGGAGGTGCTCGCCAAAACCGAAGTGCAGAGAATGATTGAGGTCGTGAAAAATCCGAAACATAAATGCATGATCCAGATTTTGTATGGAACGGGGATGCGTGTGGGCGAGCTCACCAAACTGCGCATGTCTGACATAGATTTTGAACGGAACTGCATCCGCATCGTTCAAGGCAAGGGCGCCAAAGATCGCCTCGTGCTTTTGCCGGAAAGCATTCGTGATTTGCTTTGGCGGCAAAATCGCGTAAAAAAGCCGACGGATTTTTTGTTTACCAGTTATGATCACGGGCGGCTATCGGAAGTAACCGTCCAAAAAGTGGTCCGCCGGGCCGCAAAGCTCGCCGGAATTCAGAAGACGGTCACGCCGCACACTTTACGACATTCTTTTGCCACCCATCTGCTGGAAGCCGGAACCGACATCCGTTATATTCAGGAGTTGCTTGGCCACGCCAAGCTTTCCACGACCCAAATTTACACCAAGGTTAGTTCACAGAGTTTGCGCGCGATCAAAAGCCCGCTGGATTAGCACGGCATTTGTAGCACGGCATTTGACACGATTTTAACCCCATTGTACACTATCAACACCATAGACAGTAGGCATTTGGGCGCGATTTTAATCGTGGTAAAAACGGTTTAAATTGCTTTCAAAATAAGGCCTGCCGAGGTGAAATAAGGAATTAGCGGCGCGTTTTTGCAATCTATTTGCAAGGGCGCTCGCCGATCCTTTGGTCGACACCGTCTGTGGGTAAAACCACAGTTTTTATTTTTATGCCGAAAACTCGATCCGAAAAAGAATCATTGGTCAATGCCTTGGCGGAAGCGTTTGGCGCCGCCAAGTCCCTGGTCTTCGTTGACTTTCGCGGACTCAAAGCCAAAGACACCGCCGCTTTGCGCCGTCTCACGCGTCAGGAGAAAGTCGGTTATGTGGTGGCCAAAAAAACCATCATGAAACTGGCTTTCAGCAAGGCCGGTCAAAACATTGATCCCTCAAATCTTGATGGCACAATTGGCGTCTTCATGGGTAATGAGGATGAAGTACAAGGCCCAAAGTTAGTCGCGGCCTTTGCCAAAGAGCATGAACAGATGAAAATTCTCTCCGGCGCGCTCAATGGGGTCTTGATTGCCGCGGAAAAAGTGAAACAGCTGGCGGCGTTGCCCAGCCGTGAGCAGTTGCTGGGCCGCTTGGTGGGAACATTGAACGCGCCAATTTCCGGTTTCGTTAATATATTGGCCGGAAATCTACGCGGATTGGTAACCGTGTTAGCGGGTGTTCGCGATAAGAAATAAACGATCCTAATATACGAAGGGGGTCTAATAATGAGAATCAATATCAATATGACAGACGAAATAAAAGTTGAAGTTCCCGAGAAGTTCAAAGCGCTCGTGGAACAGATAGAAAAAATGTCGGTCCTTGATCTTTCGGAACTGGTCAAAGTTCTGGAAGAAAAGTTTGGCGTCTCGGCCGCCGCTCCGGCCATGATGATGGCCGCCGCTCCGGCCGCCGCCGGTGCCGCTCCGGCGGAAGAAGAAAAATCCGAGTTCACGGTGGAACTCACGGAAACCGGCGCCAATAAAATCGCGGTCATTAAAGTTGTCCGCGAAGTAACCGGCTTGGGTTTGGCGGACGCCAAAGCCATGGTTGACGGCGCGCCCAAGGTGATTAAGGAAGGTGTTGCCAAAGCCGATGCCGAATCATGGAAGAAAAAGATTGAAGAGGCCGGCGGAAAAGCGGTGTTGAAATAGTTCTTACAATAGACGCTGATGTGGTTTGGGAGGTTAAATAAATCGAGTAGCGCCTTTGTGAGACACCCCGCAGCCGGGCGGGCTTGGTGCCGAGGCCGCTTGGCGGCCGAGGCGAGCCCGGCGAGGACGAACAAGCGAGTAGCGCACTCCGCGTTGCGGAAGGTTGGGAAACCGCCGGTTTCCCAAAACGGGGTGCGGGGTGCGCTGTAGCCGCTGGAGCCGCTGGAGCCGCGCGAAGCGGTGTCGAACAAAGGCGCTACTTGATTTTTATTTTACAAATGCGAGAGCGGCGCTTTCCAAACTTTTCCGTCGCTCAAAAGATACATTAATCGCGACGGCTCGTCATAGACCACGTCGTTCACGGCGCCAAAATTCGGAAAGGTGTATTGCGCGCGGAAGTCGCCGGTTTTGGTGAGCACAACAATTCTTTTTTGCTCCGGTTCAAAAAGATAGAGCCAGCCGGAATCGGGATTGGTGTATAACGCGATGGGTTTTTGAAGCGCTGGAAAAACGCCGGCTGTTTCAATGGGCGTGCCCACACCGCTGTCAAATTTTATAATTCCGCCGTCGGCGCGCAAAACCCAGATTGAGCCGTCAACGGCCAGCGAGACGGCGTCGGCAAGCGTAGAAGCGTCCGTCACCCAAATTTTTCCGGCGCTAAAGCCGCCGGTTACTTTGTCATGTTTGTAAATTTGACTGTTGGCCGGATCCAAAACATAAAGTCGGCGATTATAGGCGACCAATGTTTTTGGCCGGGCGTTTTGAGCCGGGAAAGTAATTTGTGAGTTCTTCACTAATTTTTCTTTAGCGCTCCATTCCGCCACGGCGCCGTTTGGCGTCAGCATGGCCGTAATCAAGCCGTCTTTCTGTGACGAGACGGCAATAAATCCCGGGAGTGGCGAGGCCTGGGCCACATAGCCCGATGCCAGCGCTGATGTGTCCGAGAGCATTTGCGGCGTTGTTGGAATTTCATGACGCAGTTTCACTTCCAACTGATTAAGGCCGTCTTTCAGAGCGGCGCCCGCGTCCCGATGTTCCTTGGTGTCCGTCGGCAGATCATTCAATAAAGCAATGGCATCAGTCAAACGCGTGCGCGCCTGTTTTTCATCGCGATAAATTAAACTGGCTTCCGCTTCATCCCGCGTTTTTTCAATTTGTGTTTTTAAGGCAGTGAATTTTTCTTGCGCCAAACGGCGCGCCTTAATCATGCTGGAAGCATAACCGCCGCCGGCCAGCCCTAAAACGGCCAGAATGATGATGCCGACAATAATTTTTCCCATCACGGTAAGCGAGCGGAAACGCACCGAGAACCATTCAATCAGATTGCGCCAGCCACGTTTCCAGTTTTCAATGACAGTGCGTCGCTCATCGCGGCGGTTCACGATCAAAACAAAAAGGGAAGAGAAGAAATGCAAAATGGCGGCGGCGGCAATCATAAGCCCGCGGCCGAGCGCCAAAAGCCCGGACCAGATTATTTGTCCAATCTTTACCCACGGAATTTTTTTCAGACGAGAGACACTGCGGGTGGTGCGTCCAATGCTTGCCGTCATTCGGCCGGACTGTTCATTTCTGTTCGGCCGATCGGCCATGTCACGGCGTTCTTTTATGGACGCGGCCGTGGAACCAATAACCACCGCGGCCGCAGACGAAGCGGCTTGCACAAAGACCCCGCCGAAAGAAAGTTCGCTGTCAATTTCCGCCAGAACTTTTTGAATGTGATGGGCCGTTTCACCGGCCGAGCGCGTCTCCAATACTTTCTGGATGCGATCATCAGAGAAAAAATCATCAGTATGCGGCGAACCAAAGAAGAGAACATCATTCGGATTGATGACGCCGGAAAGAACGTTGCTGAAAAGTTGATCCGGCGGCGCCGGTTCATTGCCGCGTTCACCGGAAATGTCCAGACGGTGCAAAGAATTATCTTTTCCACGGTAGAAAAGCAGAGTCATTGGTTCTCCGTGGATGGCAAAAATCAATGAGCCGCCAACCAAAACACCGGCAATGATATGGATCTCTTCCTCTTGATGCTGACGCAAATACAAGACGCTCTGACGGTTGAGGCGCTGAAGTGTTTCTTCAAAATGCGCTTCGGTTCCTTCCGACGGCCCTTCATAATAAGTTATTTCCAGATGTTCAATCCACGATTGCACAACGTGCACGGATTTTGGCGTGCCTTGATTGATTTCCGCGATCGCGAAAAAATAGCCGCGACGACGTTCTTCATCCGAGGCCGGTTCCGTAATATGAAGAAGAACGTGCGAGGCCTCGGCGTCTCTGCCTTCTACAAAGAATTCATGGAATTGGGGTTCAAAAGAGGACATAGGGAATGAATGGAAGCTGGTAACTGGAAGCTGGAAACTGGGATGTATGCGGACGGGCTTTCTATTTGTTCGACACGGGTCCCGCGCCTCCGTCTATCTGTTCGCGAAAGCAATATGCAAATGACGTGTTCTCCAATCAAGAACGTCATTTGCATATTGCTTTCGCTACCGATACTTCATTAAGGTGGCGCAAACCCATGTCTCACAAGCAGAGATGCCCGTCCTTAACAACGCTTATACATTCCAGCTCCTATTCTCCAACTTCCATCTATATGATTGACATTCCTTCTTATTCCAATTATACTCTTCCTACTTGCTGGCTTCAAATTGCGGCCGTGGGGAGCAAATATGCTTGAACACCTTTTTGGTTCAAAGACGCGGGTAAAAATTTTACGGGCTTTTTTCCGGGACCCGTCAGCGTATGTTTATGTTCGCGAGCTTTCACGAATGGTCGGCAGTCAATTAAACGCCGTGCGGCGCGAGTTGGGGATTTTGAGAAGCGTTGGTCTCATCAAAGAGGTGGAGAGCGACGCTTTGAATGAGGAACAATCCTCTTCCGGCAAACGAAAATATTTTTGTCTGGCCAACGAGTGCGTTTTTTATCCGGAACTGCGGGCGCTCCTCATGAAAACGCATGTCTTGGGTGAGCAAGCGCTCATTGATGAAATCAAGCGCAGTGGCACGGTCTCTTACATTTTACTCTCCGGCGCTTTCACGGAAACGCCAGACGCCGCCACGGACATTTTAATTGTTGGTTCTTTTGATGAAAAAAAAATCAGCCGTGTCATTCACCGTTTTGAACAGGAGTTCGGCTCGCCCATCCGCTATACCATTATGACGACGCGCGAATTTCAGGAGCGCCGCCAATTTATGGATCGCTTCATTTACGGACTACTGGAACAAAAACATTTGGTGGTTTATGATACGCTCTCTAAAGTATGACTCTGACCATTGATGTTTCCGAGCGTAATTTCATCACGATTATTATGCGCAACGCCCGCGGCGAACGGAAAATCCGTCGGCCCGGCCGCACGGAGAAGATCGTGCTTTTGATTGACGCGGCTTTGAAGAAATGGCGGCTCGCACCCAATAAAATCAGCCGGTTTTCCATTAAGACCGGGGAGTCATCTTCCGCGGCCCGCGCCGCCGTTTCCATTGCCAATGCCTTGAGTTTGGCTTATGTCGGAATACACTAAATACCGTCTCTTGGAAATTTTGCCGGGTCTCTTGGTTTGGGTTTTTTTGATTGGCGGCGCCGCGCTCGCTTTTCTTAAACCAATGTGGCTCATTTATTATATTTTGATTTTTGATATTTACTGGGTCTTCCGCGTTATTTATTTTTCTTTTTATTTGATCGTCGCTTGGCGTCGCTTCCGGCGGTCGCTCCAAACCGATTGGCTAACACTCGTCAAAACAAAAACCGGTTGGGAGGAAATCGTGCATTGTATTTTTTTGCCGTTGTACAATGAAGATGAAGAGGTCGTGCGCACCACTTTGAACGGCATCATTGCCAACTCCTATCCTTCGCAGAAAATGATTGTCGTTTTGGCCGGCGAGGAACGGCAGAAAGAACATTTTAAGTCCTTCGCGCAAAAGATTGCCCAAGAATTCCGTCCGTACTTTCGCGATTTTATCCTGACGCTTCATCCGGCCGGTTTGTCCGGTGAAATTCCCGGCAAAGGTTCCAATCTGCACTTCGCCGGTCACCGCGTCCGTGAGTACGTGGACGCCCATCAGATTCCTTATGACAAAATTATTGTCTCGGCTTTTGATATTGATACTATCGTGCACCGGCATTACTTTGCTTGTCTCACGCACACATTTTTGACTCACCCTAATCCGACACGCGTTTCCTATCAGCCGGTCGCTCTTTACAACAACAACATCTGGGAGTCGCCAGCCATCCTTCGCATCATGGCCTTTGGCACCACTTTTTGGATTCTTTTTGCCCAGGCCCGGCCGGACTCGCTCGTGACTTTCAGCTCGCACAGCATGTCCTTCCGTGCGCTCGTGGATGTAAATTTTTGGGCCAAGGATATTGTCAGTGAGGATTCAAGAATTTTTTGGCAGTGTCTCCTCCATTATGGCGGAGAATACAGCGTCGTCCCGCTTTATCTGCCGGTTTCCATGGATACGGTGCGCGATGACAGCTGGTGGCGGTCCATCGTGAATTTGTATAAACAACAGCGGCGTTGGGCTTGGGGCGTTGAGCATGTGCCGTATCTTCTTTGGAATTTTTGGGGGAACAAGCGCATCAAATTGTTTGAACGCTTGCGCCGCGCCTTTAATCAGTGGGAAGGGAAGTTTTCCTGGGCCACCACTTCTTTCACGATTCTGCTCTTCGGCCGTTTGCCGCTTTGGGTGGCGGCCGAAGAAGTGCGGAAGACCGTGCTTTTTGAAAACACGCCGCACATTTTGGAGTGGTTGATGATTTTTGCCATGAGCGCCATTTTGATTTCCATTATTTTGAGTTTGACGGTTCTGCCGCATCCGCCAAAGGAGACACACAGCCACCGAAAGCTTATAATGATTCTGCAGTGGCTGCTTTTGCCGGTTTCACTAATTTTGGTTTCCGCCATTCCGGCCATTGACGCCACCACCCGGCTGATGTTCGGAAAATATTTGGGCTTCAATGTTTCGCAAAAAAAACGTGAAACACGGCCGCCACCCATTCTTCTTTCACAAAATGTTTAATCGTCATCCTAAAATCGCTTGGCTCGCCGTGGTGTCTCTCGCCATAATAATTTTGGCCGGGGCGGGAATTTTTTTAGCGGCCCGGTATTTTAAAAAAAATCCTGGCGCCGCTTTGAATTTTTTTCCGTTATCGCGATTATTGCCGTCGTCAACGGAGACGCAAAAAAAATCCATTGAGGCCTTGGCCCCGCTTTATTTGGGATTCAACGGCCCGCGCACCTATTTATTGCTTTTTGAAAACAATACGGAGATGCGGCCCGCCGGCGGATTTATCGGCACCTACGGCATCATGAAAATTGACCAAGGCAAAGTCAAAGAATTTTTTACCGACGGCACGGAAAATCTGGATCATGACGCGCCGGAAGATTTCAAAGTGACACCGCCTTTGCCCATTCAAAAATATCTGGCGCAAAAATACTGGTATTTCCGGGACTCCAATTGGTCGCCGGATTTTTCCGTTTCCGCTTTGAACGCCTTGCAATTTTACGCCGCGGAAAATGGCCGCGACGCCGATCAAATTGACGCCGTCATTGCCGTAACGCCAACGGTTTTGGAACGTTTACTCCAAGTGACCGGGCCGCTCCAGATTGACGGCGCGACTTATAGTCCGGACACGGTCGTTCAGGCCCTGGAGTATCATGTGGAATATGGTTACGCCCAAGAACAAATTCCCGTGGCGGAACGGAAAATGCTCGTTCGTAAACTCGGTCATTCACTTTTGGATAAAGTCCAAAACGCGCCGCCAACTAAATGGAAAGCGCTCTTGGACATTATTTTTCAGAGTTTAGCGGATCGGCACATTTTGGTTTATGACACGCGTCCGCAATTTCAAACCGGCGTTGACGAACAGGGCTGGAGCGGGAAAGTGCATTGTGCGGAGTACAGCGACGCGACATCAGGCGTCTTGACTCCGGCCGCGGCGGCGTGCGTTGGCGAAGATTTTGTGATGGTGATTGACGCTAACTTGGCCGCTCTTAAAACCGATGCCGCGGTTACGCGCACCATTAATTACACCATCCGTCCGGCCGGGGATAAATTCATCGGCCGCGTCAGCGTCACTTATAATCATCGCGGAAAATTTGATTGGCGGACAACGCGTTATCGTTCTTATACCCGTTTTTATCTGCCGACCGGCACTAAATTTTTACGCGGCGACGGCGCCATGCTCAAAGATAAATCCAACGAGCCGGGGAATTATGACGTTGGTGAAGAATTGGGCAAGACCGTGGTTGGCGCTTTCATTTCCGTGGAGCCGCAGACCAGTCGCACGTTGGCCGTGGATTTTGAAATCGCGCCAGCGGTCATGGAAAAAATCAAAAGCGGAGTGTACACATTATTTGTTCAAAAGCAAGCCGGCACGCTTGGACATCAATTGACGTTGGATTTGGATTTTGGTAAAACACGAAGATCCGAACAGATGAATTTGGTGACGGATAAGTTGTTAAGATGACGGATTACAAAGAATAAGAAGATAGAGAAGAGTGAACGGCAAATGACGTGTATGTTGAATAGTTATCGGCAAATGGCGTTCTTGTTCTAAGCAACACGACATTTGCCGATAACTATTCAACATAAGACATGTTATTTGGTATCAACTATGTTCATCAAGAAAATCGGCATTGACCTTGGCACCACGAATGTCCGCGTCTACGTTCCGAAACGCGGCATTATTATCTATGAGCCGTCGGTCGTGGCCATTTCCAAAGGAGACCGAAAGGTTATGGCGGTGGGGAATCCGGCCAAAGACATGCTGGGCCGTACGCCGGAAACTATTATTGCCACTCGTCCGCTCAAGGACGGCGTCATTGCCGATTACCGGACAACGGAAGCGATGCTCCGTTATTTCATTAACAAGGCGTTGGGCGGTGTGCGGCTGTTCCGGCCGGAAGTGATGGTCGCCGTGCCGGGCGGCATCAACTCCACAGAAAGGCGCGCCGTGATTGACGCCACCATTGCCGCCGGCGCCCGCGCCGCCTACATTATTAAAGAACCAATCGTCGCCGCCATCGGCGCCGATATTCCAATCGGTTCGGCTTCCGGTTCCATGATTATTGAAATCGGCGGCGGAACGTCGGAAATCGCCGTGCTTTCGCTTGGTGGAATCGTGTCATCAGGATCAGTTAGGATTGGCGGCAATAAATTTGACGCCGCCATTCAGGAATATGTCCGCCGTAAATACGGCTTGGCTGTTGGTGAACGGACGGCCGAGGATATTAAAATTGAAGTCGGGAGCGCCTTGTTTCTTGATAAGAAAATGGCCATGGAAGTGCGCGGGCGCGATATGGTGACGGGCTTGCCACGGATTGTGACCGTGGCCTCTGATGATGTGACCGAAGCCATTCAGCATGAATTGGAGGGATTAGTGACGGCCGTCAAAGATGTTCTGCACAAAACGCCGCCGGAGTTATCGGCGGACGTGATGGACAAGGGGATGATTCTTTCCGGCGGTTCGGCGCAGTTGCGCAATTTGGATCAGCTGATAGCGGACGCCACCGGTGTGCCATGTTATGTGGCGGAGGAGCCGGCGCTTTGCGTGGCCAAAGGCACGGGGGTGGCTTTGGAAAATTTGGAAGCGTACAAAAGAAGTTTGCTGGCAACGCGATAGAAATAATCAGGAAAAAATATGAAGCAAAGAGGGAACAATTTTGCATTTATAGATGGTGCAAATTTACATCGCGGCATTGATAGCATTGGGTGGAAGATTGATTACACTCGCTTGCGTATTTGGCTTTCTGAAAAATATGGCGTAACCCGCGCTTATATTTTCATTGGACTTATTCCTAAGTACAAAGATCTTTATACATATCTTCAAGAGGCTGGGTTTACTCTTGTCTTCAAGGAAGTTATTTATGATGGCGCAGGTAAGCCCAAAGGAAATTGCGATGCGGATTTGGTTTTGCAGGCCGCGCGCGATGCGTATGAAAATAAGTTTGATACCGCCATTATTGTTTCAAGCGATGGTGACTACGCCGGTTTGGTGAAATTTTTAAAGGAGCGCAATAAGTTAAGAACGATATTATCTCCCCATACGAAAGATCTTTGTTCAATTCTTTTGAAAAGAACAAATGCCCCCATTGCTTCATTCCATACAATTGCACGCGAAAGCCGAGAGTTCCTTGGGGCGGTAGCGGTTCATCGGGAATCAGATTGAAGGCGAGTTTGTTATCTGCTTGCTTCAGCTTGAGCGCAGCTTCTGCTTTTGCCAGAGCTTCCAAGTCTTTCTCGGTCGGCAAGCGATAGAAACGGCCTTGCTCACTTGCGCGTTTCGTGACAACACAGAAAAGGCGGGCGGTGGATGTGCCGCCGCTGCGAGCGCTGAGTTGAATCCTAATGCTCGCGACTGGCGTTGTGAATCCGCAACACAGGCACACAGCTGAGCCGCGTTTGCTTGTGCCTTCGCCGACTTCATTCGGCTTTGCGCCCTGAACAATTTCAAAATCGACGTGGCGAAGCTTCTTGTTAGCGATAAGCCGAAGTGACCATGAATTGTTTGGCTTCTTGCCAAGCCACAGAGATTTGACTAGTGGAATCTCCGCGCCGCAGCCTGGACCCTCGCATCGAATCGTCCGCGCCCAGAGATAGGCGATGGGCGTTGCGCCGTCCGCGTCCTTGGGATAGAACTCGGCCAGTTCCTTCTCGGCTTCGCGCTTGATCCACTCCCCCCATTTACGGACTTCATCGGCAAGGCGCTGGCCGTATTTGGGAATGTATTCGAGGAGGACCTTGTTGAGAAGGACAGG
>JACTTX010000029.1 GCA_015661005.1 Candidatus Magasanikiibacteriota bacterium | reverse complement strand
GAGGAAGATAATAAGAAGAAGAAAAAAGAAGAAGACAAATCCCATTGGGCCTCCAAAGGCACAGTAATCAATGAAACCGAACCTCTCTGGAAAAAAAATCCTCAGGATTCAAGCAAATACTTAAATACTTTATGCAGAAAAGACAAAATCTACATTTTTATCGATGAAGCTCATAATCTCGAAAATTGGCAACTTGAAATTAAAACTCTAATTGACCTTAAATATAAAATTAAATTTTTTGTTACTGGTTCTTCAAGCTCTGAACTAAGAAGAGGATCACAAAGTCCGTTGGTAGGAAGGGTAAATATAGAGATATTGCCACCATTCACATTTTCCGATTATGTAAGATATTCTCTTGAAAAAAACAAAAAAGATATTACTCAAGAAATTTTATCCAATTCTTCTGCATTCAAAACATCATTCATTAAAGGCAACCTAAATGGTATGTTTTCCGATTGTAATAACCTATTAGGTTATCTAGGGAAAAACAATATAAATGTAAATGATTTGTTTAATAAATATCTTGTTACAGGAGGTTTCCCATATACACTAAGTTTAAAATCAGAACAAAGAAATCGTTATTTAAGAGACCTTTTATCTATGACATTGTCAAAAGACATTTTGTCAAAGGCGGAGATACGAGACCCCCAAGCCTTCGAAAGGTTGATGGTAAATATTTGTTTAAATATCGCATCAAAGATAGATTTTGGGCAACTAGCCGAAAAAATTGGAATTGATGAGAGGTCAATCATAAAATACATTGATTACTACATTGAATCACACTGGATAAATAATTCACCAGAATATTCATTTACTAATAAACAGCAATCAATTAAATCAGATAAAAAAGGAGAAAGTCATGTGGGTAGACAAGGCGATGGTTCGGAAGTCATACGCGGTCGGGTTTGAGGGGTGGAGTGATCTGCTTCTCGCGATCGGCGTAGTGCTGGCCGTTCTGTTCGGCGGCTGGCTCTCGGGCTGTGCGTACGGCGGCGGCGTGTGTCTCCCGGGCGCCGCGTGCGTTCCGGGGCAGTACGGCGCGAACACCGTGCCGACGACGACGGGCTGTACCGTGGAGGGATCGGTTGACCTCTACGGCGGCTATCTCAACGAGACCTCCGGCTGTGGAGCCGAATTGTGGGTCTCCTGGGGCGGCAACATGGAGGGCCGCTACTTGCCCACCGGCGGCGACCTCATCGTAGTCGCCAAGCCGGAAAGCGAGTTCCGGCAGTACGTCTCGGTCTGGGACGGAATGCCGAACACCCACGGATCGCATATCGTGGGCGAGGGGATGATCATCCTCCCCTCCGCCGTGGAGGTCTACGGCAAACGATAACCTGCGCCGGGCAGGAGCAACAACCCGGCAGAACCTCGGATTTGAAATCGCGTGACGCGATGGATGATTCGGGGTTCTTTGTTTTTTTAGAGCGATTTTACTATACTGATGATTACATTTGGGGACACTTCAGTTTTTGGGGACACTTCTAAACGCATTGCGTTTAGAAGTGTCCCCTTAAGAAATTAGAAGTGTCCCCTTAGAACTATGTCAGCCATGGATGAGATAAAAACGCGGATTGCCAAGGCGCTTCAGAAAATCGCGCCAGCGGATTTCAAAATTGCGGCCAATGATTTCACCGCTCCGCCTGTTCCGGAAATGGGCGATTTGTCATATCCCTGTTTTCCCTTTGCCAAATTCACCAAACAAAACCCGGCTGTCTGCGGCCGGGAATTGGCGGAAAAATTGCGTCATGGCGTTCCCGGCGTTTCTAAAATTGAATCCGTCGGGCCGTATCTGAATTTTTTTCTTGATCAGTCAAGTCTGGCGCAAAAAATTCTCCACGATGTTTTGAAACAGGGCGCGGATTACGGCCGCCATGTTTTGCCGACGTCAAAAAAAGAAATAATCATGTTGGAGTTTTCCCAGCCCAACACCCACAAAGAATTTCACGTCGGCCATCTGCGGAACACGGTTCTCGGCGCGTCTATTGTGGCGTTGCTCCGCGCCGTCGGCCACAAAATCATTGCCGCCAATTATCAGGGAGATGTCGGCGCGCACGTTGCCAAATGTCTTTGGGCTTACAAAAAATTTCACGATGGCATCACTCCGCGATTAAATCGCGGGCGATGGCTCGGAGAAATTTATGCGGAAGCGACGCGGGAAATTGAGGAGCATCCGGAATATAAAGAAGAAGTGGCGGAAGTTCAGCGGGCGCTTGAATGGCGGGGTCAGGTACTCCGGGGACAGATCCCTACGGGATCAGTCCCCGTTGAACCAGACCCCTATGCAGACCCCCGCGAGTGGCAAAAACTTTGGGAGCGCACGCGCCTTTGGTCTTTGGACGAGTTCAAAAAAATTTATCGCGAGCTGAATGTTGATTTTGACAAAAATTATTTTGAGTCGGAAGTGGAAGCGGGCGGGAAAAAGCGGGTGGCGCAAATGCTTAAAGAAGGCCGGGCGCAAAAATCCCAAGGCGCCATTATCATGGACTATACACCGGAAAATCTTGGTGTTTTTCTCCTTTTGAAATCCGACGGCTCATCGCTTTACGCCACCAAAGAAATTGAGCTGGCTTACCGGAAGTTCAAGGACTTTCCCAAATTGGGTAAGAGCATTGTTATCACCGACGAGCGGCAGATTCTTTACTTCAAACAGCTTTTCAAAACTTTGGAACTTTTGGGATTTGATAAAACTTTTGTCCATATTCCTTATTCTTTTGTGACCACGCCGGAAGGAATGATGTCTTCGCGTTCCGGAAATATTATTCGTTATGAAGATTTACGCGACGCCCTTCTGAAGAAGGCCTTGGCGGAAACCAAGAAACGTCATGAATCGTGGTCCGCGGCGCGGGTTAAAAAAATTTCCCATGGCCTGGCCATGGCCGCCATGAAATTCACCATGTTAAAGCAGTCGCCGCAAACGATCATCACCTTTGACATCAATGAGGCGCTTTCGTTTGATGGCTTCACGGCGCCGTATATTCTTTACACTTATGCCCGTCTGCAGAGCGTTCAAAAAAAAGCCGGGCGCGTTTCAATAAAAGAAAAGGCGCTGACCTATGATTTTCACGAACTGGAAGAGCGGGCATTGATCGTCGCGCTCGCGCAATTTCCGGAAATCGTGCTGGCCGCCGGTCAAAATTATAATCCTTCGGAAATTGCCAAGTATGTTTTTTCACTTTGCCAAAATGTTTCCGATTTTTACGAGAAGCATTCTATTGTAAAATCAGAACCGGCTATGCGCGCTGGCCGCTTGATGTTGGTGGCCGCATGTCAGCAGGTGATTGAAAATGGTTTGCGACTTTTGGGGATTGCAACAATCAAAGAGATGTAAGGCCGAACGAAAATAAATATGACATCACTGAATTATCAACCGTGGAAAATTGATGCCGCCGCTTTTCCATCAGCCGGTTCATTTCGCGATCAGCTGGCATTTTTGGTGAACTACGCCGTCCTGGCGCCATCCGGTCACAACACCCAGCCGTGGAAATTTATTGTCTCGGAAAATAAAATGATTCTCGCCCCAGAATGGTCGCGCGATTTGCCGAAAAGCGATCCGGCGCATCGTCAGCTTTTTATTTCACTGGGATGCGCTTTGGAAAATTTACTGATTGCCGCCGGCCAGTTTGGCTTGAACGCCAGTGTCACCTATCCAAGCGACACGGAAGAAAATATCATCCTGTCATTTGATGTCTGGGACAGATCCAAACATTCCTCCCCATTATTCGCCGCCATTCCTGATCGCCGTTCGCATCGTGGATCATATTTTCCGGAATTTCCGTCAGAGAATATGCCGCCGCTCTTAGAATTGGCGCTTCCGGACACACAGATTGAGATAGTGAGAGATGAACGCCGCTTCGGCCTCGCTGATCTTTCCATCAAAGCCGGAATTGCGGCTATGACAGATGATTTCCGCGATGAACTTTCTCAATATGTCATTCCGAACTACAGCAATAGAATGGTTGGAATGCCCGGCAAGTGCCATAATATGCCTCTGCCCGTTTCCATGATTGCCGGATGGCTTATCAAGCGCGTTAATGTTGCTAAAATGAATGAAGGCGTTGAAAGGAAATTACTTGAGCGAGCCTCGCCGGCTTTCGGAATCGTCACGGCGATTGGTGACAGCCGTCGCGATTGGATTCGCGCCGGACAAACTTTTGAAAGAGCGGCGCTTCATGCCACCTGGCGGGGAATGGCCACTGCACCGCTTGCCGCCGCCGTTCAAGTTGGTGATTTTTTCCGCGACGTCCAAAAAATTCTTGGCACGATGATGCGGCCGCTCGTGATGTTCCGAATTGGTTACCCAAAAAAATCCGCGCCGCACAGCCCGCGGCTTCCCGCCTCGACCGTAACACAACTCGCTTGAAGCAATATGATCGCGCCTTGTTCTTTTTCACTGGAACAATTTTCCGAGTTTGACGGTCACGAGCGAGTTTATGAATTGCGCGACACCATGAGTGGATTACATGGTTTTATTGCCATCCATCGCACCGGCAAGCGGGCGGCTGTCGGCGGCACCAGGATGTTCCCATATGCCTCCGAGGAAGACGCTCTACGCGACGTTCTGCGTCTTTCCCATGCAATGTCCGATAAATGCGCTATCGCGGGTGTTGATTACACCGGCGGCAAAGCGGTGATGATTGGCGATCCGGCCGCCGATAAGACGCCAATGCTTCTCAAAAGTTACGCGCAAGCGGTGCATGAATTGAACGGCGCATTCAAAACAGGCGAGGACGTGGGAATTAGTGAAGCGGACGTGCAGTATATGCTGACTCTGTCGCCGCATTTTATCGGACGCACCGGCTCGGCCGGTGATCCGTCCCCTTTTGCCGCTTTAAGCGCGTTTCAAGTAATGGCCGCCGCCCTGCCTTTTGTTTTTGGCGTCCATGATTTTCACGGGCTCACGATTGGCGTCAAAGGCGTCGGGAAAGTCGGCGGTGCGCTTGTTGATCATTTGGTTCAAGCCGGAGCGCGTGTAACGGTTGCCGATCTGCGGCCGGAAGCCATCGCCGCCGTTTGTGAAAGTCATCCGAGCATTCAAGTTGCTGATGCCGCTTCCATTCATGCCGCGCCAGTGGATATTTTTGCGCCTTGCGCCATGGGCAATGAGATTACCGCCAGCACGGCAAGAGAAATTCGCGCTCGATTAATCTGCGGCGCGGCTAACAATCAATTGGCAGACGAAACCCTCGCCGATGTTTTATTTTCTCGCGGAATTTGGTATATTCCGGATGTTTTGGCAAACGCCGGCGGCCTTTTGAATGTTGTTGATGAGCTTGAGTCGGGCGGCTTTGATCGCGCTCGCGTGCAGGGAAGAATTGAAATCTTGGCTCAAAAATGCGGCTTCATTTGTTCGCAAGCCGCCCATGAGTTCCGAACGCCGCTTTCCGTGGCGCAGAAACTTTTTATTAACCGGCCGGAATTTGCGCTATGCAATTAACTTACTCTGATCTTTCCGATCTCCATCATAAACGCCAGAGCGCCGAATGGGTAGCGGTGTCTCATGAGCGGACACTTTCACTTTTCCACGATGCCGCGGAACGCGTGCCGGCTTATAAAGATTTTTTGGCGCACCGTAACATTGATCATCGGTCAATCATAACTTGGGAAGATTTTAAACGCGTGCCATTGGTTGACAAAAATAATTATCTACGCGCGTTTCCTTTACCGGCGCTTTGCTTTGACGGCGCGTTTAAAGAAAAAGCCCTGGTTTTTACGGCTACGTCCGGTTCAACCGGCGAGCCGTTTTATTTTCCGCGATTCACTGAACTGGATTGGCAATACTCAACGCTCCTTGAAGAATTTTTGGCGGCGTCAAGTTACGGACGCCGGGGGCCGACTCTCGTTATCGTCGGTTTGGGGATGGGTGTCTGGATTGGCGGACTCATAACTTATCGCGCTTTTGAAATTGTCAGCCAGCGGGGAAATTTCCCCCTTTCAATTTTGACGCCGGGATCAAACAAACATGAAATTATTTTTGCCCTGCAGAAACTTGGACCGCATTTTGAACAAGTGGTTCTTGTTGGCTATCCGCCATTTGTCAAGGACACTCTTGATGAGGCCGTCCGCGTGGGTGTGCCTTTTCATAAAATGCATTTGCGTTTGCTCTTTGCGGCCGAGGCCTTTACGGACACCTTTCGCCGGTATATTGCCGAGCGCGCCGGCATCAGGAACGTTTATCGCGACACCAAAAATATTTACGGCAGTGCGGACATTGGCGCGATGGCCGCGGAAACGCCGGCATCAATTCTTTTGCGCGAGTTGGCGCAGAGTGATGAACATCTGCGAATCGCGCTTTTTGGCAATGCGGAAAAACTTCCTACCTTGGCGCAATTTGATCCGTCTTATATTAATTTTGAATCCGTGGACGGCACGATTGCTTTGACCGGCACGAACGCCCTACCGCTTGTCCGTTATGCCATTGGCGACAGCGGCGGCGTGCGTACGTGGGATGAAGTCGTGGAAATTTTTTCCTCCCATGGCGTAGATGTGGGACGAGAATTGGCGGCGGCCGGACTTGGGGATACTGTGAGCAAGATCCCGTTTGTCTACGTGACGGAACGGCAGGATTTTTCCGTGAAGCTCTGCGGCGCCACTCTTTTTCCGGAACACGTTCGCATGGCGCTTGAAGATCCGTCTTTTGTGGGCTTTTTGACCGGCAAGTTCACAATGATCACGAGGCACGATGCCGAACAAAACCAATATCTGGAGGTGAATGTTGAGCTCACATCGGATGCCAAAGAAAATCCGGATTTGTCGGCAAAAGTTGAAGAAATGATCATAAAGAAACTAGTGAGTCACAATTCTGAATACGCCTATTTGCAGGGGCTCATGGCCGAACGCGTGCGGCCGCGTCTTATTTTTTGGCCGCATAATGATCCCCGGCACTTTGGTCCGGGCACTAAGCAAAAATGGGTGAAGAGTGAGC
The DNA here is from genome assembly GCA_015661005.1 of Candidatus Magasanikiibacteriota bacterium. GTDB lineage: Bacteria > Patescibacteriota > Patescibacteriia > Magasanikbacterales > JACTTX01 > JACTTX01. The sequence continues at coordinate 924 of JACTTX010000029.1, read as the reverse complement.
CAAAGGGGACAGTTACATAGGAGACTGTCCCATAGGTAACTGTCCCCATGTGACCAAATATGAGTGATGTTTCTCTCCAAGATTTTTTGACGGGTGGCGCTCGGCTTCGCGCTGGTTTAGCGCCGCGGCTTTTTCATTTGAACCGACCGGAACATCGTGAAGCATTGGCGGCGCTGGTCAAAGAAAACGCCATGAGTTTTGTTGTTGATGATTATGAAGAACAACTCCGTGAATATTACGGTGTTCTTCACCCGGCGGATATTTTTAAACCGTCCTTTGCTTCAGAAGCGCGGGAGTATATTGAGACGCTCAAAAAAAATGGTGTGCTCCATGAGCACGGTGTTTGGGTTTACTATCCATGGAATGCCACGCTCGTCCACATTCTTGATGACAAAGAATTTCAAATGGTGCGCACCGCCCGCAATAAACTTCTGATCACGAGTGAGGAACAAGCCATGTACTACAATGCCGTCGTCGGTATTGCCGGTTTAAGCGTCGGCAACAGTTGCGCCCTCGCGATTGCTCTTCAGGGCGGCGCCCGTCGTTTGCGTCTGGCGGATTTTGATCTGTTGGCGCTTTCCAATTTGAATCGTATTCGCGCCGGCGTTGACGCGCTCGGACTCAATAAAGTCGTGATGACGATGCGCCAGATTTATTTGCTTAATCCTTACGCGGAAATTGAAGCGTTTCCTGACGGCTTGAATGAAGGGAACATTGATCGTTTCTTTGAAAGTCCGCCAAAATTGGACATTGTCGTTGATGAAATTGACAATTTGGCGATTAAATTTTTAATCCGCGAGCGGGCGCAAAAGTTGCGTTTGCCGGTCGTTATGGCCGCGGACAACGGCGACGACGGGGTGGTGGATGTGGAGAGGTATGATCTGGATCAGAACACGCCGTTTTTTCACGGACGAATGGGGAACG